>JASHVM010000347.1:0-2543 GCA_030044595.1 Streptosporangiaceae bacterium | reverse complement strand
CCCGGTCACATCCCGGTGGCCCGGCTCAGGAGGTCCTCGACGCGGCGGGCACCGACGTCTCTCAGGAGACGATCACTCTCGGGCCGCTGGAGGCTGCGGTGCTTGAGGACCTCGCTCATGATCGGCTGGGTGGGCCTCCGGGCGAACGGCTGAAGCGGCTCCTGGCAGGGGCAGATGGCAATCCGTTTCTGGCCTTGGAATTCATCGACAGCACGGCGAATGCGAGGCGGCCTGCCGTCGCGGCCGGTGCGACGGTCGGGGACGAGCAAGAGGCCGGTGAATTGCCCAGCGACTTCGTGGCGGGGGTCCACGCCCGCCTGGGGACGTTGCCTGCCGAGGTGCTCCGGTTCCTCCGGGTCGGCTCGGTGCTCGGCAGCTCGTTCACGGTTGCGGCCTCAGCGGTGCTGCTGAGGGCGCCGGGCATCGATGCGGTGCTGCCATGGCTGGAGGCCGCCGTGCATGCGGATGTCCTCGTCGACGGCGGCGACCGGCTGACCTTTCGCCACGATCTGCTGCGCCAGGCGGTGTACGAGAACATCGCGCCGTCAGCCCGCAAAGCGCTTCATCGCCAGGCGGCCCAGCACCTTCTGACCGAGGGGCGAAGCCCGGTCGACGCTGCCTCCCATGTGCTGCTTGGCGCCACGCCGGGAGACCGCGAAGCGGTCGAGACCCTGCGGCGCGCGGCGAGCATCGTCAGCCCCGTCATGCCGGCACTGGCCGCAGAGGTAATCGAGCGGGCCTTCGAACTGGTGCCGCGAGACGACCCGCTCTGGCTGGAGATCGGCGCGGAAGCCATCACCGTCTTGAGCCGGGCCCGCCGTGCCAGTAGTGCCGTGGCTGTGGCGGACAGCCTCCTGGCGACGTCACTGTCGGTGCAGGATCGGACCCGGGTCCAGGTCCTGGTGTCGCGTCCACTGTGGGACCTCGGCCAGCTTGCTGAGATTCGCCTGCGGGCCGATGCCGCGCTCGCGTCGGAAGGCCTGCCTGGGCCGGTGCGCGCGCAACTGCTGGCGCTTCGGGCGCTGTCGCTGTCGCAGAACGTGGACTTGGCGGAGGCGAATGCCGCCAGTGAAAGCGCGCTGATGGAAAGCCGCCAGCAAGGCGACCTCGACGCACAGGTGATCGCCTTGCGGGCGCTGGGTGAGGTAGCCAGGAACAGCGGCCGTCCCGGCGTGGCACTCGGCTTTTTCCAGCGATTGAACGCCCTGACCGACGGTGCCCACATCGTCGACGAGATCATGTCCTTGCAGCTCATCGACCGGTATGACCGAAGCCAGGAGATCCTCACGGAGAGCCGTCTCCGCGTTGAGGACCACGGCGACGCCGCTTTGCTGACGGGACTTGCGTTCGCCCAGATGTGGCATGACTACAGTCTGGGTTTGCTGGAGGACGCTGAAGCGCAGGCCCTGACGCTGCTCCGGCTGTGCGACGATTTCCGGGAGCATACCTACCAAAGTGAGGCCCGGTTCATTCTGAGCCGGGTAGCTCAGCTGCGCGGTGACCTCCCGGAGGCCCGGCGCCAGCTGACCGACGCGAGGGCCCACGTCAGCAACGACGACGGCGCGGGCGCCCTCATCCTGCAGTTCACCCAGGCGTGGATAGCTGAGGGTGACGGCGACCTGGTTGGCGCGGTCGAGGGGGTCCGCCGCGTGCTCAGACCTGTGCAGGAGGTCAGAAACCGGTTGCGGTGGCAGGCGGGCTGGCTCATGGGTGCGGCACGAATCGCCGCCCGCGCCGGCCATCTCGACCTGGCAGCCGAAGCGGCAGACATGGCGGCCGACCTGGCCGCGAGAAACCCGGGAGTCGCGACCGCTGGCGGCGTGGCTACCCACACCCGGGGACTGGTGTCGGGGGATCTCGCCCTGCTGGCAGAAGCCGCCGATCAGCTTCGGGACAGCCCGCGGCCCCTCCTACGGGCGGACGCAGCCGGGGACTACGGCGCCGCCCTCCTCAACGCCGGTGACCGTCAAGCCGGGGTCGCCTGGCTCGACCGCGCCTGGGACGCCTTCACCGCGCTGGGAGCCCACGGCGACGCCCGCCGCATCCAGCGGCTCCTCCAGGCGGCCGGGGTGCGCCGCCGCCGGTGGACCACGACGTCGCGCCGGCCAACGCAAGGATGGGACGCCCTGACCCCCATGGAGCAAAAGGTCGCCATCCAGGTCGCACAAGGTCACAGCAACCGCGCCACAGCTGCCGCCCTGTACCTTTCGCCGTACACCGTCGCGACCCACCTGCGCACCGCATTCCCGAAGCTCGGCGTTAAGTCGCGCGTGCAGCTCACCAGGGTCGTGCTCGATCACCTCGACACCGAGGGAGCCGACAGGGCGAGGCATCTGAGCTAGTCCGGCGCCGCCGCTCGGCGACTTGTCGCGATGCGCCCGGCGTCTTGCGGCGCGCCATCCACCCGCTCCCTCCCCGGCAGCCGCCGCGCGCCACGGTGCCGGGGCGAACGGGGGCACCAGAACCGTGTCTGTTGCCTCCGTCGGGGCATGCAGCCGGGTCCGCCTGATCACCGATCCGGCTACCGCCCGGCGTCAGGAACA
>JASHVM010000346.1:0-5024 GCA_030044595.1 Streptosporangiaceae bacterium | reverse complement strand
CCGCGGCCGCGCTCTCCGCGGCCTTGATGCGATCAAGCAGGTCCTGGGGCAGCTCGGCGTTCAGGAAGACCACGTGCACGAACTTCGGGTTCGACTCGTCCGGGTACGGGTTACCGGCCAGGATCTGGGCCAGCTGATCCCTGGACAGGACCACGACCGGGGCAGCTATGCCGAACGCGTCGGCGATCGCGGATTCGAGAGCCGACGCGAGCCGCACGCAGTCGGTATCCGGCGCGGTGAACAGCACGTTGCCGCTCTGGATATACGTCGTCACCTCGGTGTAGCCGAGCGAGGTCACCACCTCGCGCAGCTCCGTCATCGCGATCTTGTTCCGGCCTCCGAGGTTGATTCCCCTCAGCAGCGCGACGTGTGATGTCATGCCGTCATTGTGCCGCTTGGCCGGGGTCGTGCGCCTCGCGGTAGTGCGCGGCGAGCACGTCGTCGCCGAAGTCGCTGCGGGGCCGACGGAGCACGGTGTGCGCGTGATTGCCCTCGTCGGTGGTGTCGTACTCGATCAGCAGGTCGTCGCCTTGCACCCGGTAATAGTGCCGCACGCCCGGGGTAACCGGCCCTTCCCAGGCGAAGTACAGCTCGGTGGCGGTGAGCCGGTCGGCTTCCCGGGCCGCGAGACCGGCGGGCAGCCGGTCGAGGTAGAGCGCGATCAGCTCACCGAGCACCGCCCGCGGCCCCGGGCCGAGACTGGCGGCGGCCGCGCCCAGCGGCTCGATGCCTTCCTGAGCCCGGGGACTGGTACCGGTGCGGATATCGCCGGGAGCCTGCGCGGCGACCACCGCCACGGCGCGTTCCGCTGGCGTCATCGCGTCAAGCAGCGCCCGCACGAGGTCCTCCTCCGGACCCAGCGGGCGGGACACGGGCCGCCCGGCGTAGCTGACGCACGCCGGGTTGGCGCCGAGAAAGACCGGGGCGGGAGAAATCTGGTCGCCCGCCACGGTCATCGTCACGGATAGGTGGTGCCCCTCGAAGCGCCACGACCACGGCGGGTCCGCGGCCGGGTCGCCGAAGACGCTGACCCAGTAGTCGTTACTGTGGCGGCCGCGCTGCCAGCGCTCCCGCCGGTCAAGCACTTCCTCTAGGGCGACGATGCCCATCGCCTGCGCGTACGCGTGCTGACTCAGGCCGGTGGCCAGCAGCCGGTGGGCGGCCTTGCGGGCGGTCCCGCTCATTTGCGCGAGGCACGCGCCGGGGCGGCGCCGCGGCCGGTACTCCAGCCATCGCCGCGCCGCGTCGTCCTCGAAGCGCTGGGCCGCGAGCGCCCGCTGCTGGTCGTCAAGCGCGGCCAGCAGTTTGAGTGCGGCCGATCGCATCTGCCCGGGTAGGCCGTCGGCGGTCATGCCTTCGGTATACCAGCACGTCCTGCTGACCCCGGACCCGCGACGACCGTGACGGCCATGACCGCCATGACTGTCGTGACGGCCTGCCGCACGGACGCGATAATTGCCCTATGACGACGCCGAGCTGGGATGACTCCTACAAAGGGACCGTGGCCGCACCATGGGACATCGGCAAGCCCCAGCCTGCCATCCTCCGGCTCGCCGACCGCGGCCTGCTGACGGGCCGGGTGCTTGACGCTGGCTGTGGCACCGGCGAGAACGCGCTGCTGGCCGCCTCGCTCGGCGCCGATACCCTGGGCGTTGACATCTCGCCACGCGCCATCAAGCAGGCCCGGGACAAGGCGGCCGCGCGGCGCGTCAAGGCCCGTTTCCAGGTCGCCGACGCCCTGAGCCTCGGCGATCTGGACCTGACCTTCGACACCATCATCGACTGCGGGCTGTTCCATGTCTTCGACGACGACAGCCGGTCCCGGTACGTCGCCAGCCTGGGCTCGGTGCTTGGCCCGGGCGGGCACTGCTACCTGATGTGCTTCAGCGACCGGCAGCCCGGGAACCTCGGCCCGCGCCGGGTCAGCCAGGACGAGCTGCGCGCCGCCTTCAGCGACGGCTGGACGGTCGCCAGCATCCACGCCGATACCTTCGAGGTCAATCCCGGTGTGTTCGGCACCACGATCGTGCAGGCCTGGCTGGCCACCATCAGGCGCTCGACCGGAAGCTAGCACCGGGGCGCTGCACTATCGGCTGGCCGCACCGGACCGGGCTGACTCAGCCGCAGACGGGGGATTCACCGGATTGCGCGGAACCTGACGGCCGCCAGGCACAGGCCCAGACGCCCGAAGCGCTCGCGAAGAACCACGAGGATCGTCCCGCCCCGGATCGGGCTTCTTACTACCCGGGGAGGTTCCCCGGATAGCTCGTCATCTGAACCGGCATAATCCTCAATCCGGCGGTTACGGGTCCCGGATTCCGCTAGAACGGATTAGATGCGGAATCGTGACCATGGCCGCCGAAGGCACGGCAGCACGAAACGACGCCCGCTGACCCGATCTCTTCTCGCTGGCGCCTTCTCGGTGGGTTTGATGTGTTCGGGCTGCGGCCTGGTGTCCAGCAGCTCGCCGCCCTCGTCTTCTTCGACAATATCGGCGGCACCAGCCCGTAGCGCCAGCGTGTCTACTTCGCGGCCCGCGCAGCTCTCCTGTCCGACCCAGGTTTTCGACCGCATGAGCGAGGCCCAGCGAGTCGGCCAGCTGTTCCTGGTCGGCATCGCCGGAGAACCTGTCCCCGACGTCGCCCAAGCGGTCAGGACGTATCACTTCGGCTCTTTGCTTTTCGAGGGCACCAGCACGGCCAGCGCAGCTGAGATCCGGTCTATGACCCGCGCCGTCCAGTCGATGGCCTCTTCGTCGGCGACCGCTCGGGTCCGCTTCTTCATCGCGGCCAACCAGGAGGGCGGTCAGGTCCAGGAACTGCAGGGACCGGGCTTTTCGGCGATCCCGCCTGCCCTCGACCAGGGTCAGCTCTCGCCTCTGTTGCTGCAACGGGAGGCCGCGGCCTGGGGACGTGAACTGCGGTCGGCCGGCGTCAACCTCAACTTGGCCCCGGTTATGGACGTCGTGCCGTACGGAACGGCCAGCCAGAACCAGCCCATCGGCATGCTGCAGCGCGAGTTCGGCTACGATCCGGCGACCGTGGCGGCCCACGGCGTGGCCTTCATCCGGGGCATGCGCCAGGCCGGAATCGCGACGACCGCCAAGCACTTCCCAGGACTGGGCCGGGTGCTCGGCAACACCGACTACACCGCCGACGTCGTTGACACGACCACCGGGCCGGATGACCCCTACCTCAGGTCCTTCCAGTCGGCCATCAACGCGGGCGTACCGTTCGTCATGGTCGCGCTGGCCACCTACACGCGGATCGACCCTGATCATCTCGCGGCGTTCTCCTCACGCATCATGCGCGGGCTGCTGCGTGCGCAGATGCACTTCGGCGGTGTCATCGTCTCCGATGACCTGGGGGCGGCGCAGGCGGTGGCCGGCATGGCGCCGGCCACCCGCGGCATCGACTTTCTGGCCGCCGGAGGCGACCTGATCACCTCCCAGAGCCTCCCTGCGGCCACGGCCATGGACCAGGCGATCCTCGGGCGGGCCGGGGCTGATCCGGGCTTCCGCGCCACGGTGAACTCCGCCGTCATGCGGATCCTGGCGGCCAAGCAGGCCTACCACCTCATGCCGTGCCGCTGAGCGGCTCAGTGAGGTCATAGACGGTCTCGCCGCCGACGGTCTCCTTCGTGAAGTGCGCCGCCACCCAGGACGCGATGGCCGACGATCCTCGCCCGCCGCCGAAGCTCTCGCTGCCCTGGCCCACGTAGTAGTGCACCTGGTGGGCGGCGACGAGCTGTTCGAACACGGCCAGCGTGGGCCACGGGTCAGTGCCGTTGAAACCGCCGATGGCCATCACCGCCTCACCGGTCGCCAGCTCAAGCGGCGCCGCCGCCTCCGAGCCCTCGGTCGCGGCCACCCACTTGTACCGGGACGCGTCTTGCTCCAGCAGCTTCACCAGCGCCTTGCTCACCGCCGTGCTGCCGCCCAGGCCGCCGCCCGCGCCTCTTAGGCCGCCGCCGCCCGCGCCGCCCGCGCGTCCGGGTCCACCTGCCTGGCCGGGCAAACTGCCGGTTCCGGGCACCCCGCCGACTCCCGGCGCACCGGATCCGCCTGTCCCTGTGCCGTGCCTGAACTGGCGCGCCTGCCCGCCAGGATTGCCGACCTGCCCGCCAGGACCGCCGGCCAGCCCGCCGCCGAACCCCACCGCCTGCGGCCCGGCGCTCGGGATCGAGCCCGTGTACGTGGTGTTGACCGTATCCAGCGTGTACGCCGTCGGCCCGGCCAGCCCGGCCACCATGGCCAGCCCAACGGGCACCAGCACCAGCGCCAGCCGTCCGCGGCGTGACCGGACCAGGCCCGCCAGCTGCGGACCCGCGACCAGCAGAGCAGCGCCGACCAGGCCGGTAAGAACCACCACCCAGCGCAGCCAGGGCAGCCAGTCCGGCGTGCGGTCCAGCAAGACAAACGCCCACACGGCGGTGACCATCACGGCTGCCGCCGCCACCACGCGGCCGACGGTCCCGAGCCGGGCCTGCCACAACGCCATCGCGCCGATCCCGACCAAGGCAGCGACGCCGGGCGCCAGAGCCACCATGTAGTACGGATGGATGATGCCATCCATGTAGCTGAACACCAGGCCGGTGACGATCACCCAGCCGCCCCACAACAGCGCAGCGGCCCTGGTCCGGTCGGTCCGCGGCGCCCGCCGCGACACCCAGACCATCGCGGCCAGCGCGATCAGCGCTGCGGGCAGGAGCCAGCTGATCTGCCCGCCGAACTCCGAGTGGAACAGCCGCAGCACACCGGTCGCGCCGCCGAACGCCGAGCCCTGACCGCCTCCGGGGCTAACCGAACCGGTCTCGTTGCCGTCGAGCCGGCCCAGGCCGTTGTACCCGATGGCGAGCTGCAGGATGTTGTTGTCCGTGGACCCGCCGAAGTAAGGCCGGTCGGCCGCGGGCGTCAGCTCCGCGGCGAGCACCCACCAGCCCGCCCCCGCGGCGATGCCCAGCCCCAGGACTACCGACTGCCACACCCGCTTGCCCAGCCGCGGCGGCCCGGCCCACAGGTAGGC
>JASHVM010000345.1:0-3963 GCA_030044595.1 Streptosporangiaceae bacterium | reverse complement strand
CCGGCGACCCGGCCGCGGTCGCGCGCGCGGTCGGGCGGCTGGCCGCAGACCCGGCGGCGCGCGCCGCGTTCGGCGCAGCCGGACGGCGTAAGGTCCTCGGCCGGAGCTGGCCGGCGCTGACCAGCGAGCTGATCGGTCACTACGCCGCGGTGCTCGGCCGGCCTCACCCGGCCCAGGAGCGTAACGCAATACCGGCTAGCGGGCGCGGATCCGCCGGATCCGCGCGAGCAGCCGGCGGTACCGGGCGCAACCTCGGGGGGTCCGTTGCCTGACGCGGACTTCTGCGCGCGGGACGAGGGCGCGAGATGAGGATCGTTCGCCTGGCGAACTTCGTCGCTCCCCATTCGGGCGGGCTTCGCACCTCGCTGCGCGAGCTTGGCGCCGGCTACCTGGCCGCGGGCCACGAGCCGGTGCTGATCATCCCCGGACAGCGGGACAGCGACCAGCAGACCGGGCAGGGCCGGGTGATCACGCTGCGGGGACCGTGCGTGCCGTTTACCGGCGGGTACCGGACCCTGCTGCGCAAGCAGCAGGTGGCCGCGTTGGTTGGCGAGTTGAAGCCGGACACGCTCGAGGTGTCAGACCAGGCCACGCTGCGCTGGATCGGGTCGTGGGCCCGCGAGCGCGGCGTGCCGGCGGTGATGGTCTCGCACGAGAGCGTCACGGCGCTGCTGGGCATGACGCCGCTCAGATTGACCAAGTTTCTTGCTGACGTGCTGAACCGGCGCGCGGCCGGCGCGTACCAGCAGGTGGTCTGCACGACCGCCTGGGCCGCCGCGGAATGGGAGCGGATCGGCGCGGGCAACGTGGTGCGCGCCCCGCTCGGCGTCGACCTGGACGTCTTCACCCCGCGCCGCCAAGACACGGGCGCCGCGTACGCGGCGCCGGGCCAGACGCTGCTGGTGCACTGCGGCCGGCTGTCGGCGGAGAAGAAGCCACAGCGCTCGCTGAACACGCTGGCCACCTTGCGCGCGAACGGCGTGCCGGCCCGGCTCGTGGTGGCGGGCGACGGCCCGCTGCGGCAGCGCCTGCAACGCCGGGTCGAACGTGACGCGCTGCCCGTCACGTTCGCCGGCTTCCTGCCGGACCGGGCGGGCCTGGCCGCGTTGCTCGCCCGCGCTGACGTGGCCATCGCGCCGGGCCCGGCGGAGACGTTCGGGCTCGCCGCGCTCGAGGCGCTGGCCTGCGGAACGCCGGTGGTGGTGAGCGCGGAGTCCGCGCTGCCCGAGGTCGTCGGGGACGCCGGGGCCAGTGTGGCCGGTGAGGACCTGGCGGCCGGGGTGCTCGCCGTGCTGGACCGGCCGGAGCGGGCGCGGCGGAGCGCGGCGAGGGCGCGCGCCGAACGCTACGGCTGGCCCGCGGCCGTGCAAGCCTTCCTCGCCGTGCACCAGGCGCTCGCCGAGGACGTGTCTGAAATAAGCGACGTTGGGTGCGCAAGAGGATGTGGTTTATGTGAACTCTGGGGTCGAATGGAGGCCAACATGACGACCTTCGTCGCGCTCGGTGACTCGATCACGGTGGGCATGGGCGACCCGGCCCCGGGGGGCGGCTGGCGCGGCTGGGCCGCGCTGCTGGCCGCCACCTTGCCCCAGCCCGACGTCCACAATCTCGCGACGCTCGGCGCGCTGGCAGCCGACGTGGAACGCGTCCAGTTGCCCGTCGCCTTGGACCTCAAGCCCGACGTCGCCAGCGTGGTCGTCGGCATCAACGACACGCTGCGCGGCGACTTCGACCCGGAGCGCACGGGCGCGGCCGTCGGCCGCACCGTGGCAGGCCTGAGGGCGGCGGGCGCGCAGGTCCTCACCATGCGGTTGCCCGACCCCGGGCAGATGTTCGGCCTGCCGAAGGCGCTGGCCCGGCCGCTGGCCCGGCGGATGCGCGCGGCGAACGAGGCCGTGGACGAGGTGGCGCGGTGCCACGGCACCGTGCACCTGGACGCGGCCGGTGACCCGGCCACCTACGAGCGCCGCTACTGGAGCGTGGACCGGCTGCACCCGAACGAGCGCGGGCACCGTCTCATCGCGTGCCGCTTCCACGGCCTGCTGGCGGCGTCGGGCTACCCGGTCGGCCCCGGACCCGACCCGGAGCCGTCCAGCCCGCCGCCGACGCGCCTCGCGGAGTTCGCGTGGCTCGCCACCAAGGGCACCGCCTGGCTGGTCCGGCGGTCCACGGACCTGGTTCCGGCGCTGGTTGCCCTGACCGTTCGCGAATTGCTGACCGCGAACGACGACGACGCCCGGGAGCGGGAGCTGGTGCCGGCCTCCGAGAACCTGCCAACCTGAACGCGTTCAGGCGACCTTCAGGAAACTTACGGCTCAGAAACGGGTTACCTTCGGCTGCCCTCAAGCTCCGGAGCCGATGATCGGGAGCGTAACCAAGGGCCAGGCCGCCAGGAGCGGCAGCGAGTTGAGGGTAAGAACCCATGAACGAGATGTACGACCAGAACAACCCGGAGCGCTCCGGCGAGCCGGAGGGCGGACAGGGCTACCCTGGCGCACAGAGTCATCCTACCGGACCGGGCTACCCCGCCGGGCCGGGCTACTCGGCCGGACCTGGTTTTGCCGCAGGATCGGCTTACCCGGGCGGCCCGCAGGATGCCTACGCCAGCGTGCCTCCGCCGCCGCAGCGCAAGAACCGCAAGAAGGGGCTGATCATCACCGGCGCCGTCGCGCTCGCCGCGGGCGCGGCCGCGGGCGGGGTTATCGGCACCGTGCACGCCAGCCCGACGGCTGATTTCACCGCCACCTCCAAGACCGTGCTATCGACCAGCCAGATCGCGGCCAGGGTAGACCCCGCGCTGGTTGACGTGGTGTCCACCGACGGCGACCAGGACGCAGAATCGGCCGGCACCGGCATCGTGCTGTCGGCTAACGGCCTGATCCTCACCAACAACCACGTCATCAACGGCGCCACCTCCATCAAGGTCACCGACATCGGCAACGGCAAGACCTACACGGCGACGGTCGTGGGCTACGACGCGACCCAGGACGTGGCCGTGCTGCAGCTGCAGGGCGCGTCTGGGCTCACCGTGGCCAGCCTCGGCAACTCTTCCACCGTGCAGACCGGGAACAACGTGGTTGCCCTGGGCAACGCCGGGGGCAAGGGCGGCACGCCGTCCGTCGCCGCCGGGCAGGTCACCGCGCTCAACCAGTCGATCACCGCGTCGGATGAGCTCTCCGGCGAGAGCGAGCAGCTCAGCGGGCTGATCGAGACCAACGCGAACATCCAGCCGGGCGACTCGGGCGGTTCGCTGGTCAACTCCTACGGTCAGGTGATCGGCATGGACACCGCGGCCTCGTCCTCGCAGTCCGGGGAATCGTCGCAGTCCACGCAGACGCAGGCTTTCGCGATCCCGATCAACACAGCCACCTCCGTCGCCCAGCAGATCGAGGCCGGCGACGCCTCGTCCACCATCCACATCGGCGCCACCGCCTTCCTCGGCCTGGAGATCCAGTCCTCGAGCGATAGCTCAGGCCTCGGGTCCGGCAGCGGCAGCGGTCTCGGCGGCGGCAGCGGCAGCGGCCTCGGCGGCGGCCTCGGCAGCGGCCTCGGCGGCGGCGGCAGCTTCGGTTCAGGCTCAGGCTCCGGTTCAGGCTCCGGTTCAGGCTCCGGCTTCGGCGGCTTCGGGGGCTTCGGCGGCCTCGGCAACCTGGGCGGCCTGGGTGACTTCGGCGGCGAGTTCGGCGGCCTCGGGTCCGGAAGCGGATTCGGGTCGGGTTCGGCCTCCGGTTCCGGCGCGGGAACCAGCACCGGAAACGGCGTGGCGGTCGCGGGCACCCTGTCCGGGTCCCCGGCGGCCGAGGCCGGCATAACCGCCGGGGACGAGATCACCGCGGTGGGCGGCCAGTCGGTCACCTCGCCTGAGGACATCTCCGCGGCGCTGGTCAAGTACCACCCCGGCGACTCGATCACGATCAGCTGGCTGGACTCGTCCGGCCAGTCGCACACCGCGACCGTGACCCT
>JASHVM010000344.1:0-5811 GCA_030044595.1 Streptosporangiaceae bacterium | reverse complement strand
GCGGGACCAGGCCCTGGGCGCGTGCGCCAGGCAGGCCAGGGCGACCAGGAGGCAGCACAGCCCGGGAAAGTCCGGCAGCCAGGCGGAGTTGCCGGTCGCCTGCATCACCAGCAGCGGCACGACCACCAGGAGGTAGTTGGCAGGCAGCGCCAGCAGCCAGGGCCAGCGCGCAGCCGGCGGGGCGTCCCGGTGGAACGCGGTCATGGCCGCGACCGGGACCAGATTGAACAGGACCCACAAGGCCCACGACCCGAACGGCGCCGGCATGATGCCGGTGAGCTGGGCTTGCGTAAGGGCGACCAGGCCGGGGACGATGGCCAGCGCCGCGAGGACCCGGGCAGCGCGGTAGTGCCCGAGGACCAGAGCCACGAAAACCACGACCCAGGCGACGTTAACCAGGTAATACACCGCGGGCCAGGCGCCGCCAGGCGAGGCGGTCATCAGGCTCGCGGGCGGCGCGGGCAGGCCAAACAGGCGGCGGTTCCAGGCCGTCAGCACGAGCACGTCAAGGGCCAGGGTCGCGTGCACCAGCATCACGGTGAGCACCGCGCGCCGTATGGCCTGGCCCCAGACGAAGTACCGGCGCGGAGCGCCCGCGCCGCCCAGGTACAGCCGGGCAGCCAGGCCAGCCACGCTGGCGACCTCCGCCCATTCGGGCCTGGCAGCCTTGCTGATGTACTCGTCCGCCTCCGGGTCGCCGGTCAGCCAGCCGTCCAGGAACGCGGCGACCATGTCCTCTTCCCACAGCTGGCGGTACCAGCCGGGCAGCAGCCGCAGCACCCGCCGGTACCGCCGCTCCAGGTCGCCGCTCATCCGGCCGCCTCCGGACCGGCCAGACGCAGCCTCGTCCGGACCACCCGGGCGGTGGCGGCACGAAGCTCGGCCTCCTCAGCCAGCGCGCCCCGCCCGTCCCGGGTGAGCCGGTAATAGCGGCGCAGCCGGCCGTCGTGCGCCTCCTCCCGGTCGGGCTCGATCAGCCCCTCGGCGGCGAGCCGGTCCAGCACCCCGTACAGGCCGCCGATCTTCAGCTTCACCCGGCCCCGCGACAGCTCCTCGACCTCACCCACGATGCCGTACCCATGCCGCGGGCCATCGGCCAGCGCGGTGAGCACGAAGAACGCCTGCCCCGTCATGGGCCTGACAGCCATCCCGCCAATATACTGGAAACCAGGATATTAGTCCAAGGCCAGCAGCAGATCCTGACGGCACTGGCACCCAGCGAGCAAGTCGTTCAGAACGGGGATGTTCTGGGCATTGCCGACGACCCGCGTCAGCCACCTGCCCCCGGCGCATAGCCGGCACGGCACGCGTCGCGATGCACATGACAATTCTGAACGCGCGGTAGCCGCAACCGACCAGCGCGCCCGGAACTGCTGGCCAGCGAGCTGCGAGCCAGGCGTTCCGGGCGCGTGTGAACGTCGGGTCGGCCGGGCCGCGGTGATCGCCGGTACAGGATGACTTCCGCGGCCCGGCAGCCTGAGACCGGTCCCGGATTCACGCACCACCGTCCGTTCGGATCAATGATCTCGACCTTCGTCGTTCATCGAATTTGTTAGCGAAAAATATGCTCCAAAGAGATGCGACACGCTGTCAGCCAGAATACAGGAAACCGGCAGCTAGCGGTCAGGATGCGGATTGCTCATAGCGCGCACATAAGGTCGCTTCAACCGCCGCCGAACATCATCGCTGATCCTCATGTTCGTGACAGTTCTGCAGGTGGGCGTTGTGGTCCCAGTGCGCAATGAGGAGCGTGATCTCGCGCCGGGCATCCGGCGCCTGGTCGGGTACCTGAGGGATAGCTTTCCGTTCACCGCGCGGGTGACGATCGCGGACAACGGCAGCACCGATGCCACGCCGGCGGTCGCGGCCCGGCTGGCCGGCGAGGTTGACCAGGTGCGGGCGGTGCGGTTGGAGCAGCCGGGGCGGGGCCGGGCGCTGCGGGCGGTGTGGTCGGCGAGCGAGGCTGAGGTCCTGGCGTACATGGACGCGAACTCGTCTCCCGCTGTTACAACCTGCTGCTGCACGCCTGCCTGGGGGCACGGTTCTCCGACGCCCAGTGCGGCTTCTACGACCTCACTCAGCCCCTCAGCGGCACGGCATGAGGTGATAGGCCCTGCTTGGCCGCCAGGATCCGGATGACGGCGGCGTTCACCGTGGCGCGGAAGCCCGGATCAGCCCCGGCCCGGCCGAGCATCGCCTGGTCCATGGCCGTGGCCGCGGCAGGCTCTGGGAGGTGATCAGGTCGCCCCGCCTGCGCCGCGCCCAGGTCATCGGAGACGGTGACACCGCCGAAGTGCATCTGCGCACGCAGCAGCCCGTGCATGATGCGCGCGGAGAACGCCGCGAGATGACCGGGGTCGATCCGCGCGTAGGTGGCCAGCGCGACCATGACGAACGGCACGCCCGCGTTGATGGCCGACTGGAAAGACCCGAGGTAGGGGTCATCCGGCCCGGTGGCCGTGTCACCGACGCCAGCGGCGTAGCCGGTATTGCCGGGTATCGGCAACGCCGCGCGCAAGAGCTGACAGCCGTTGCAGGCGGGCGCTCAGGAAGTTGGGCGCCCGCCTGGAGGGGCTGTCCCTCCGCTAGATGATCTGGAGGAGATCACATGAATATCCGCAAGTGGGTGGCAGGCGTATCCGCTGCTGGTCTGCTCGGGGGCGGTGCGGTCGCTCTGGCCGCGACCTCCGCAAGCGCGGCGACGATGCCCGCTGCCACCATGTCGGCCGTCAAGCCGCTGCCGGCTGCCCAGCAGTGGCAGCTCAACGGCCGGAACGAGGTCGTGCTGACCTTCAATGGCAACACGTACACCTACCACGTGCAGTTCAGGACGCAGATTGTGCGCGAGCACGGCGGCAAGGTGGAGCTGCTGACCGGCACCCTCCGCGACACCTACGAGCCGTCTGCGATCAGCCTGCCGATTACTGGCGTGATCAACGGCAACCACGTGACGTTCAGCGTCAGCTACCCGCGTCACGGCGTGGACGCTGGCAACCAGGGTGTCCGCACCTTCAGCGGGACCATCAGAAACTTCGGTCACGTCTCGGGCAACTGGTCCGAGACCGGATCTGAGGGCGGGTCCGGCACCTGGTACCTCACGGCGCCCGCCGTCAGGTAAGCACGACGCGAGAGCCCGCCAGCCCTGCGCTGGCGGGCTCTTCTCCGGCATCTGGCGCAATCCGGTCGAAACGGGGCACGGCATCACTGCGCGTGCGCGGCCCCGGCGTCTGGGAGGTGCGCGTGGTCGCCCCGGACGACCTGGACCACGCGATCAGGACCCTGCGCTGCCTCATCTGCGGGTTCGCGCTGCTGCAGGCCGCCAGCGGGTTCCAGCGGAGCAGCGACCCCGGCGAGAGCTTCGCCTGGATGGTCCGCTTCGCCGGCACGGGCCTGCGCGGAATGGGGGAGCAGCCGTGACGATGGCGGCCTGGGTCGTGTCGCTGCCGCTCACCGGGCTGGCCGCGAGCCGTCGGGCAAGCGTGCTTCTTCCGGCGGCTGAGGCCCGCGGCCTGCGGGTATCACGGTCTGCGGCAGGCGATACTGGACGGGCAGAGCGTGCGCGGGATAAAGGTGGTGCGGTCGTCATGGTGCGGGTAGTCATGCTGTCGCCGCCGGGTGCGGGGAAGGGCACCCACGGCAGGTGGCTGACGGAGCAGACGGGGGCCGCGCACATCTCCTCGGGTGACCTGCTGCGGGCGGAGGTCGCGCGCGGATCCGGGCTGGGACGGCAGGTCGCCGCGTACACCGCGCGCGGCGACCTGGTCCCGGACGAGCTGATCTTCGCCATCTTGGTGCCCGCGGTGATCGCGGCGGCCCGCGACACCGGCGGTTACGTGCTGGACGGGTTCCCGCGCACGATGCCGCAGGCGCTGCGCGCGGCCGAACTCGGCGTCGAGCTCGCCCTGGCCAGCGAGGCGGTGATCTACCTGACCGCGCCGGAGGACGAGCTGGTCAGCCGGCTACTGGACCGGGCGCGTCGCGACGGCCGGGCCGATGACACGCTCAGCGTGATCCGGCACCGGCTCGCCGTCTTCGCCCGGGAAACCGCCCCGCTGGTCGACTACTACCGCGGCCGCGGTATCTTGCTCGAGCTGAGCACCGACCGGCCCGAGGCAGACGTCCGCGCGGACCTGCGGGACTGGCTGCAAGCCCGCGGGCTGATGCCGCCCGCGGGCGGCACAACCCGGGCCGTACCACGCAAGACCACCGCTGACAACGCCGCCGAGGACCGGTGACCAGCCTCGCGGCGGCCGGCCTGCCAATGGTCCGCAAGCGGCCGCCGAACCAGCGTCCCCGGGCCGGCCGCGGTTCCTGACCAGCAGGCCAGGCGCTCAGGACTAGCGGGCGTCCGGGACCGGGAGGCGCTTCTTGGCCTCTTCATACAGGTCGGCAGGGAGCGGGCCTTTTTCCGCGAAGGCGATGTTGCTGGCCAGGTGGACCGGATTCGACGTGCCGACGATGGCGGTCGACAGGGCGGGGTGGCTGAGCGTGAAGCGCAAGACGAACTCCATGTCGCTCATGCTCGCCTCACTGAGCAGGCCGGCCAGGCCGGCGGTCTGCCAGTTCCGCTGGCCGACACCAGGGTCCTGGCTCAGCGGCCCGATCTGCCAGTTCTTGTCCCCCGCCGGGGCGCCGCGCGCCGCGCCGCCCCGGATCAACGTGCCCGCGCCCGCGTCGGCGGCCCCGGCGATGAGTTCCTCGTGATCGCGCTGGACCGCCGAGTACGGGATCTGGAAGACGTCGAAGACGCCCATCGCGATGTGATCGGGCAGATTCGGCAGGATACCCGACATGCCGATGAAGCGGACTTTGCCTTCGGCGCGGAGGTCGTTGAGCGTCTGGACCGTGCGGTTCTCCTCGAGCGTCGCCTTGGCCGGTGACATGTGCACCTGGACCAGGTCCAGGTGGTCGGTGCGCAGCCGCTGCAGCGACTGTTCGACGTCGGCGCGGACGTTGCCGGGGCTGTAGTCATGCGGGTAGGGCGGAAGCGCGCCGGCCTGGACCCCGATCGGGCACCCGCACTTGGAGGCGAGGAAGAACTCGTCCCGGCGGTGGCCGAGGCAGGTGCCGATCAGCTCCTCGCTGCGGCCATAGTCCGGCGAGGTATCGATCAGGTTGATGCCGCCGTCCAGGACCGCGTTGAGCAGGCGGCCCGCGTCTCGGTCAGCGATCTCCGGCCCGCGCGGCCGGCCTCTCAGCTCCATGGCGCCGTAGCCGAGAATGGTCACCTCTGCGCCGGTAGCCCCGAGGGTCCGCGTCATGATCGCCATGTCTCCAACGCTATCCCGGAGGATCGTCGGGCCGGCCCGCTCGACAAGGCCTAGTCGGCAGGTGCGGATTGCAACGAGCTGATCACAGGTTGTTCGTTACCGTCTGTCATGGCTGATAGCGGGTGAACGTAAGCCGCCGGGACCCGGCGACACTGTGCCCGGGTCATCGGGCATCGCCGGGCATCATGCCGGACCCGGCCGGCGGTCTGATCCCCGGCCGATGCCATGATGCCGCGGATCAGGCGCCCCGCAGCCGCCAGCTTGCGTTGACCGTCCCAGATCCCGGTGAGGGCCGGTGCAGCGATCCGGGCGGGGTCCGGCGCAGGACTGCAGATCGCGTCGGGCTGGGGGGCCAGGCGCTGAGCCGGGTGATGTCGCCAGCCCGGGGGTGCGGCGGCCAACGCAGTGGGATCCCCGGCACGGGGCAGTGCCCGGGGAGGCGTCCGGCCCGCGCAGGCCGGGCTTTCGCCTTCCGGACAGGTCCTCGAGCCCTTGTCGGCGGACATGAACGCCGCTCGCATCTCTGTTTCTTGGCGTGAGG
>JASHVM010000343.1:0-6704 GCA_030044595.1 Streptosporangiaceae bacterium | reverse complement strand
CGGCGGCCGCAGCGGTCCCGACCTCGCGCCGCGGCTCCGGATCATGACCAGGCATCACGCCTGGGCAAGCTGGATCGAATCCAGGCGGGCCATTTCCTCCGCCGACAGCCGCAGCGCGCCCGCGGCGACGTTGTCGGCCAGGTGGTCCAGATCGCCGGTCCCGGGAATCGCCAGCACGTGCGGCCCCTGCTGAAGCGTCCACGCCAGCCGGACCTGCGCGGCGGTCACGCCGTGCGCGCGCGCGGCGGCGAGGACTATGTCACTGTCAGTAGCGCCGGCGCGGCCGGCGATCGCGAAGAAGGGCACGTACGCGGTGCCGTGCTCGCCGCAGGCCCGCACGAACGCTCGCTCCTCGGCGCTCGCGCCGACGCCGTAGGCGTTCTGCACGCAGACCACAGGCGCGATGGCCCGCGCTTGGGCCAGGTGCGCGGGCGTGACGTTGGAGACGCCCAGGTGCCGGATGAGCCCGGCGTCCCGCAGGCCGGCCAGCGTACCGAAGTGCTCGGCGATCGATCCCGTGGCCATCCTCCGCGGCAGCCGCAGGTTCACCACGTCGAGGTAGTCACGGCCGAGCTGGCGCAGGTTCTCCTCGACCTGGCCGCGCAACTGCGCCGGGGCCGCCCACCACCACCGTCCCGAGGGATCCCGGCCCGGCCAGACCTTGGTGGCGATGACCAGGTCGTCCGGGTACGGGGCCAGCGCCCGGTTGATCAGCTCGTTGGCGGAACGCAGCGGCGAGAAGTAGAACGCGGCGGTATCGATGTGGTTCACGCCGAGCTCGAGCGCGCGGCGCAGGACCGCGATGGCCCGGTCACGGTCGCTCGGCGTGCCGTCGGCGTTCTCGGTCAGGCGCATCGCCCCGAACCCGATCCGGTTGACCGTCAGGTCGCCCAGCGTCCAGGTGCCCGCGGCCGCCGCGGGGATCGCCCCTGAGGTCACCCATGAGAGTCTGCCACCCGAGGCCCCGCCTGCCCCGCCGCCTCTACGTTTCCCGACCGATCCGGGGTATTTTGTCCCATGATGCCGTCTACCTCGTCGGTCCCCAGGCCCACGCGCGCGGAGCGGCTGCCTTGACCGACGAGGTGGACGCCCCGGCCGAGCCCGGCGCGGAAGCCGCAGGACCAGTACTGTCAGATCAGCATCCGGTATCGGCGCGCGCCGGCGGCCGGTACGGGGTGCGGCGGACCCTGCTCGCCTGCCTGGCTATCGGGGTCCTGGTCAGCGTGATCGTGGTCGAGCGCCACACCCTGGCCGAGTCGCTGCACGTGCTGGCCCACCTGAACTGGGCGTGGTTCCTGCTGGCCCTGGCGTCGGAGATTGTCTCGCTGTCGAGCTTCGGGCTCAGCAGGCTGCTGCTGATACGCGGCAACGGCCAGCCTGCCAGCTTCCGCTCGGTGATGGCGATCACCTACGCGGCGAACGCGCTGTCGATCTCGGTGCCGTTCGCCGGGGCCGAACTGGCCATGGTCTTCTCGTACCGCCAGTTCCGCAGGCACGGCGTGGACGCCGCGACCACCGGGTGGATGCTCGCCGTGTCGGCGATCTTCTCCACCTCCGCGCTCGCCCTGCTGCTGGTGATCGGCGCGCTGGCAGGCAACGCGTCGCTGGCCAGCGCGGCCGGGCTCTTCGGCGCGTTCATCTTCATCATCCCGGGTGCCACCGTCCTGCTCGCGCTGCGCTACGAGAACTTCCGCAAGCTCCTGCACCAGGCCATCGCCTGGCTGGTCGGCCTGTCCAGGAGCATCTTCGGCGTTCCGACCCACGGCGTTGACGGTCTGGATGAGTTCCTCGATCGCGTCGCCAGCCTGCGGCTGCCCCGGCTGGGGTACGCCGAGGTATTCGGGCTGGCCGTGCTGAATTGGGCCGCGGACTGCGGTGCCCTGGCCTGCGCGATCCGGGCCACCGGCCAGCCCGTTCCCTGGCACAGCCTGCTGCTGGTCTACGGGGCCGGAGCCGCCGTCGGCAGCACCGGAATCACGCCAGGGGGATTCGCGCTCGTCGAGCTGGCCCTGACGGCCGCGCTGACCGCCGCCGGGCTGCACAGGTCGACGGCGCTGGCCGCGGTGCTCGCGTACCGCCTGGTCAACTTCTGGATGATCCTCATCGGCGGGTGGATCTTGATGGCCCTGCTCGCCCACCGCAAGATCTCCCCCCAGGCAGGCTCCCCCGGTGCCCGGGAGCACTCCCCCGGTGACGGTGGGTAGCGTGCGTGGGCCGAGTACGCCGGCCGAGGCGGTCACGCTGGCCGACCTGGAAGCCGACCCGCACCCGGTACTGGCCAGGCTCAGGGCCGCCGCGCCGGTCTGCTGGGTGCCGGTCCTCGGCACGTGGCTGGTCACCGGTTATGACCTCGCCGTCGCGGTACTGCGGGATTGGCGGACGTTCACCGTCGATGACCCGCGGTTCTCTACGGCCAAGGTGGTCGGCCCGAGCATGCTCTCGCTGGACGGCGGGCAGCACGCACGCCACCGGGACCCTTTCAACCGGCCCTTCCGGCATGACGAGATCCACGCCCGGTTCGCCTCGTTCACCAGCGCCGAGGCTGACCGCCTGGTATCGGCGATTCGCCCGCAGGGCCAGGCCGAGCTCCGCCGGACCGTCGCCGGGCCGCTGGCGGTCGCCGTCATGGCGGAAGCGCTCGGCCTCGGGCGAACCGACCCGGCGCGAATCCTCAGGTGGTACGACGGGATCGTGGCCGCCGTCCAGGCCGAGGCGGCGGCCAGCGCGCCTCCTGAAGGCCGCGCCCCGAATGCCGGCGGCGGCCGGGACCGCACCGCGGCAGCGGGCACGGCGGCCTTCGCCGAGCTCGCGGCCAAGCTGCGCGAGATCATCGCGGCACCGCGGGGCACCTGCGTGCTGGCCGAGGCCACCGGGCCGCTGACCGCGGACGAGGCGATCTCGGACGCGGCGGTCCTGATGTTCGGCGGCATCGAGACGACCGAAGGCATGATCGCCAACGCCGCCTGGCACCTGCTGTCACACCCGCGCGAGGTGGACCTGGTCCGCGCCGATCCGGGCCTGATACCCGCGGTGATCGAGGAGTCGCTCCGGCTCGAGCCCGCCGCGGCGGTCGTCGACCGGTACGCGACCAGGGACGCGCGGCTCGGCGGCGCCAGCGTCCGGGCGGGCGATCAGGTGACGGTGTCCATCGCCGGGGCGAACCGGGACCCGGCGGTCTTCGCCGGTCCCGACCGGTTCGACCTGCGGCGCCCGAACGCGGCCCGGCACCTGGCCTTCGCGCACGGCCCGCATTTCTGCCTCGGCGCGCACCTGGCTCGCCTGGAAGCGCGCACGGCCGTCGAAACGCTGCTAGCCAGGCTCCCCCGGCTGCGCCTCGACCCGAGCTCCCCCAGCGCGCCGCGAGGCCTGGTCTTCCGCAAACCACCCGGTCTGTCTGTGCTCTGGACGGCGGCCTCCTATCCTGGTTGAGGTCAGGCCGCCCGGGTACGCGATGCCGCGACCTGAACCCGAAATCCGGAGGAGACGCGAATGTCGGAGCAAGACCCCGATGAGCCCGCTGAGTTCGCTGACGAATTTGCCGAGCGGTTTCACCGGAACCGCAGGTTGCACGGCGGCGAGATAGACCGCCTGGACGACGACGAGCTCGCCCGGCTCACCGAGGAAGAGCGCGTCGCCGCCGGGATCGACCCGTTCGATCCCGACGAGGTGCCGCCCGCCACGGACACGCCCCCGCTGACCGACGACATCACCCAGACCGGGGTGTACCAGGAGGAACGGGCCGAGGTCGAGCGCGAGCTCGACAAGGGCGAACTGCACGCCGTCGACGAGGACCATCCGTTCCCGCCCACCCGGTACGAGTGACCGGGCCGGGGGCCGCCGCCGGCTGCCGGCTCGGCTACCTGCGGCGGCGCGGTTGCTCAGCTCGCGCGGTCAGCGGCACGCTGGCCTCGGTCGTGTACACCAGGAACGTCAGGGATTCCTGGAAGTACAGCTGCACCTGGTCCGCGTCGTGGGACAGGTACCCGATCGACAGGTCCTGGCCGAGCCGCAGCTCGTAGTCGCCGCCCCGGCCGGTCAGCACGAACGCCCCGTCGATGGCCGGGGCCCAGATGATCTCCCCGTCCACGACCCGGGCCAGGTGGTCCCGGATCGGGTAGCCGTGGTCTGAGGTCTCGTTCACCGCCGTGTACGCGTCGGCGGACAGCAGCAGGTTGTAGGGGCCGTTGACGCCGGCCAGCCTTAGCGAGCTCACCGCCTGGCTGGCGACGTCCGGGTAGTCCAGGACCTCGGCGGGCAGCGACAGCGACGGGTTGGACGAACTCTGCCTGACCCCGGTGACGCCGGCCGCGGCGTACCCCTCGAAGATCGCCCGGTCCTCGGCGAAGGCGATCTGCTTGGCGGCGTCCTTGACCGGCTGCCAGTTCGAGTCGAGCGCGCCGCGCTCCACGTCGTCGACGTCCTGGCGGTCCAGCGTGAACGGCACTCTCAGTTCCACTAGCGCCTGCGCCGTGCGGAGCCTGGCCCTAACCCCGTCCGCGGGCGGGTCGATCGGGCTGGTGTGGCCGGTGCCGACGCTGGCCAGCGCCGTGCCTTCGGGCCCCTTGACGTCGACCACCCGGCGCCCGGCGATGTGCCGCTCGAACGTGCGGCGCGCCTCCTCCTCGATGCTCGCCCAGGCCTCGTCGGTGACCGGAGCCAGTTCGCGGTACAGGTTGTTCATGGAATGCTCCTCTTCAGGCTGCCGATGCCCAGGGAACCAGTGCCCGGGGAAACGGTGTCCGCCGGCCCGGCCGCCTGCTCGGCAGCAGGCGTGCCGGAGGCGCCCGGCGGATCCGGAAGGTCGTCGAGGAAGTCCGCCGACGGCGCGAAGAACAGCCCGCCGGTGACCGCCGTGGAGAAATCGAGGATGTGGTCCGTGTTACCAGGCGGGCTGCCGATGAACATGTTGACCAGCATCTGCTCGGTCACGCTCGGCGTGGCCGAGTAGGCGATGTAGTACGTGCCGAACTCCTCTCGGCCGAGATCCCCGAAGGGCATGTTGGCCCGCAGGATCTGGCGC
Source organism: Streptosporangiaceae bacterium (assembly GCA_030044595.1). Lineage (GTDB taxonomy): Bacteria > Actinomycetota > Actinomycetes > Streptosporangiales > Streptosporangiaceae > Palsa-504. Next base: position 1,684 of record JASHVM010000343.1, on the reverse strand, counting down.
TGGACGCCGTCGGCGCCGACGATGGTGTTCACGGCGACGTGGGAGTTGACGGGCTTGATCTCGTCGGGCATCTCGATGTCGTCCAGCTTGGACCGCCCGATCACCCGCTCCTGCTCCTCGGTGGGCAGGGCATTCCACGCCTTCATGTCGTGCAGGTACTTCTGCACGATGACGTAGCTGCCGCCGGCGAAGTCGGGGTCCGCGGCGCCGGTCAGAGCCGACGCGCCGGCCGCGCCGCCGACCGGGTTCTCGGTCCCGTCCACGAAGCCGAGCAGGTCGCGGTCGTCGAAGAACCGGAACCCGTGCACCTCATCGGCCACCGTCACCGCCCCGGCCAGCCGGTCCATCACCTGGGACGCGAACTCGAAGCACAGGTCCATCCGCTCATGCCGGATGTGGAGGAGCAGGTCCCCGGGAGTAGCGGGGGCGCGGTGCCTGGCCCCGGACAGTTCCCGGAACGGGTGCAGCTCGGCCGGGCGCGGGCCCGCGAACAGGCGGTCCCAGGCCTGTGAGCCCACCGCGGCCACGCAGGCGAGCCCGGAAACCGGAGAGCGGAAGCCGACGGCTCGCTCCAGGCTGGTCCAGTCGCTCAGCAGGTCCCGGCAGGCTGCCTCGCCGCCCGGACTGATGGTCAGCACCAAGAAGATCGCGGCCGCGGTGAGCGGGGTCAGCACTGGCTGCGGCTCGGGCGGAAGCTGCGGGACCGGCGGGAATTGCGACAGTTCGGTCACTGGACCGCTCACTCCTTCCGCTGGTACCAAGCCTTCCACCGGACAGGTTAGCGATACGGACTTTCCTCGGTGCGCCCGGGATCACAGAACCGGGGACACGAAACACGCGCCACGGCAGGTTCGGGCCGGCGGGGGCGTGACCGGGGCCGGGGGGCGAGCACCGCGGTCCGTTCGGAAGACAGTCTTTTGTAACCCGCCGGCGCCTGCGCGCAGCCGCATCGCGGCAGGCCTGGCCGCTGCGGGGCGTCACTAGACTGGGCCTTCATGAGCATCGAGCCGCGCGTGGAGCCCCCCGAACCGCCGTCCGCCAAGCAGGTGCCCAGCGAGCGCAGCCATCACGGCGACACGGTCATCGACGAGTACGCCTGGCTCGCCGATTCCGGCGACCCGGACACGATCGCCTACCTCAACGCCGAGAATGCCTACACCGAGGCGGTCACCGCGGGCCTTATCCCGCTCCAGGACGAGATCTTCGCCGAGATTAAGGCGCGGACGCAGCAGGCCGACATGTCGGTCCCGGTGCGCAAGGGCGGCTGGTGGTACTACTCGCGGACGGTCGAGGGCGCGCAGTACGCGGTGCGCTGCCGCCGCGCGGTCCGGCCCGGGGAGGTCATCCCGCCCGCCGCCGCGGACGGCCAGCCGCTCGACGGGGAGGAAGTGCTGCTCGACGGGAACGAGCTGGCGGCAGGCTCCGATTACTTCGCCCTCGGCACGTACCAGCCGAGCCCGGATCAGCGCTGGCTCGCTTATTCCACGGACTTCACCGGCGGGGAGCGGTACACGATCAGGATCAAAGACCTGGCCACCGGCGCCTTGCTGGCGGACCAGGTCCCGGACACCTACGGCGACTGCGCGTGGTCCCTGGACGGCTCGGCGCTGTTCTACGTCACCGTCGACCTGGCCTGGCGCCCCTACCGGGTCTGGCGGCACCGCATCGGCACCCCCGCCGCCGA
>JASHVM010000342.1:0-16969 GCA_030044595.1 Streptosporangiaceae bacterium | reverse complement strand
TCCGACCCGCGCCTTCATCGAACGAAACTCCGCCAAGATCTACGGCGACTACACAGCCGCTGAGGTCACGCAGGAGAACCCGGCGATCAACGAGATGGTCAAGATCGGGCTCTGGCTCGTGCTCGTGATCGGGGTCGCCTTCCTGGTCGGCCTCGGGCTCGGGTCCCTGCTGGGGCAACGCACCGTGGCCACGATCTTGATGATCGCGCTGGAGATCATCGTGACCCCCCTTCTGGCCAGGACCGCGATCCCCTACTTCCTGAACGGCCAGCGGGTCGTTGTCGGGATCGCTCTGGATCAGCTCCGGCCGGCCGCGCTGGCGTCGGGCGGCGTAGGCGGCGGGGGCGGGGGCGGCCCGGGGCACCTGGTGTTCGGCGGGCGGGGAGCGCTCGGCATACCGCCGATGCCGACCTGGGCCATGATCGCCGTCATCGTCGGCTGGATCCTCGGCTGGTCCGTGATCGGGGCCTGGCGGATGATGACCCGGGACGCGTGATCGCCACGGTACCTTGGCGGAGTCGTTCGATCTGGTCGATGGGCGAGACACCGGTTCAGGCTTGGTGCCCTCGGATAAAAAGGCCTGCGTTAGGCAAGTCAGCGTGCCTCCGTTACGCGTAACATTGATTATCGTGTCTGATACTCGCGCGTGTGAGCAGTGCGGTGCGTTGTTCGCGCCGCGCCGTGAGCACGCGCGGTTCTGCTCGGCCCGGTGCCGGGTCGCCTGGAACCGGCAGAACGTCGGCGACCCCCTGGATGAGGCGTGCGCGCTCGACTGGACCGTCGCCGCGATGCGCGACACTACAGACCGGCTGCTCCGGGCCCGGGGCTCCGACCAGCCGCATGCCTTCGCGGCCATCAGCGAGGCCGTCTGGTGGGTCACCATGGTCGACGCCACCCTGGTCCGCTACCACCCCGACGCCTACGACACCGCGCTGGCGGGCCACGGCGAGACGGAGCGCCGGGTGATCGAGGGGACTTTCGGCGGCCTGCGGTTCGTGCGGAACTGGATGGGTTATCACGTGGATCACGCTGACTTCATCCGGCCGCAGCGGAGCCCCGGGAGCCCCGTCGCCGGCTGGACCTGGAGGTCGCTGCCCGAGCCGGCGCTCGCGTTGCTTCCTGAGCGCGGGCAGGAGTGGGAGATGTCGCGGTACCGGGAGTACCAGGCCCGGCTGGCCAGCAGGCGCCTCGGGGAGACCTTCAGGCGCGCCACGGCCTTCCTCCGCCTCGCGTCTGAAGCCAGCCTGAGCCGTAGCCTAGCGCCGGGCGAGTTAACCCCTGTCCTCGGCCTGCTGGCTGATCCACAGCGAGACGTGGGCGGGTTCCAGAGCGCGGTGCACGGCACCGGCCAGGTCGTCTCGGATCGAGTCCAGGTCCACCTCGTCCTTCAGCCGGGCCGTGAACGCGGCCACGGTCTGGTCGGCGTCGTAACGCGTCCGGTTGAACCGGCGGTCGACCACCCGCTGGACCCGCTTCCGCAGCGGGTTGAACAAGGCCGCCACGACCAGGGTGGAGGCGGCGACCGCCACCGGGGCGTGGAACGGAAGAACGCGGGTGGCCAGGGTGACGATGCCCGCGTAGACGCCGATCAGCAGGCCGGTGACCAGCGTGTAGGACACCGTGCGGCTGATCACCCGGTCGATGTCGTACAGGTGATACTTCAGGATCGCGAAGCTGATGCAGACCGGCAGGCTGAACAGCCCGAACCCCAGCAGTACGTTGTCCAGCACGATCAGCAGCCCGCCGTTGGACGAGAAGAAGACCGTCCCGGCCAGGCCGACGACTGTCGCGGCGCTGCCCGCCATCAGCCACTTGAGCTGAGCCCGGCGTTCCCCGGTGGCGCGCCGCCAGCTGAGCACCTGGCGCAGCACGAACGAGACCCAGAACACGGGTACCGCGAGCAAGAGGACGAGGAACACGATCAGCGGGACGCCTGGAGGCCCGGGGTTGTTGACCAGCTGTCCCTTGCCGTCCACGACGACCGGGGCCGTGCTGACCTCCCACGCTCCGCCGGCCAGCAGGACGGCGGTGATTAGCGCGCAGTCGGCCAGGTAAGCCCGCAGCACGATCCGCCACCGGGACGGGAGCCTGCCGTCAGGAAAGAGCAGGATGACCAGCGGCAGCAGCAGGAACGGCCAGCTCCACAGCTCCGAGGCGACCACCGCGGCCGCCGGGCCGAGCGGCAGGCTCCCGTGGTGGAAGTGGTAGTCCAGGACCGCGTAGTTCACGGCGTCCTGGTAGAAGGCGAGCACCGCGCCGATTCCCAGCAGTAGCCAGGCGACGCCGTTTCCCGGCTGGCGCCGGGCGATGACCAGCCCGAGGGCCGCGACCGCTAGTCCGAAAAAGCTGAGACCGTCGCCGGGCTTTCCGATCCCGATGGCCGCGGGCAGACCGAGGCCGTACAGGATCAGGACCAGGGCGCCCAGCAGCAACGGCCGCCGGAAGCCGTCTGCTGGCCGCTGCGCGGCGGACCGCACCCTCCCCATTCCGGGCACGCTACGCCGGGATCGTTCCGGGAACGTTACGGCCGACGAAATGGGGTGGCTTAAGCGCCGCCCGGCGGGGCAGCGGGCGGCGCGGAGGTCCGTTCGGTCGTCTTTACTCCGGCAATCGAGTCCAAGTAGCGTCGGAAGCAGTCAGACAACTCCCGGAGGGCATATACATGACCGCACGTGAGACGGCGTGGCAGGCGGCAGAGTCGGCGGCCGCGGTGCTCGGACCCGAGGCCGACGTGCTCGCCTCGGCGGACTCCGCGGGCCTGGGCCAATCCACGCTCGCCGTGCTGCTGCGCGCGGCCAGGCACCCCGCCCTGACCGGGGCCGCGACGCTGCGCTGCTGGACCAGCATGGCGATGGCCGGGCCGATCGCCACGGCCCGCTGGCTGGGCCTGGACGCGGCGCCACCGGTCCCGGTACCCGAGGGCGACAAGCGGTTCGCGGACAGTACGTGGACCGACAACCCGGCGTTCTTCGCCCTCCGGCAGAACTACCTGGCCGCCTCGCAGTTGATGACCGACCTGCTGGCGGCCGGGGCGGGCGACGCGATGGATGACGCCAAGGCCAAGCTCGCGACCGGCTTCCTGCTGGACGCGTTCGCCCCGACGAATTTCCTGTTCACCAACCCGGCCGCGCTCAAGCGCGCGTTTGAGACCGGCGGGACCAGCCTGGCCGCCGGGGCCAGGCATTTCGTCGACGACCTGCTGCACAACAACGGCCGCCCCCGCCAGGTCGACACCCGGCCGTTCCAGGTCGGGAAGAATCTCGCCGCGACCCCCGGCAAGGTCGTATTCAAGAACGACCTGATGGAGCTCATCCAGTACGCGCCGCAGACCGATAAGGTCAGGGCCATCCCGGTACTGGCCAGCCCGCCGTGGATCAACAAGTACTACGTCATGGACCTGGCTCCGGGCCGCAGCTTCCTGGAGTGGGCGGTACAGCACGAGCGCACGGTGTTCGCGATCTCCTACCGCAACCCGGACTCCACCATGAGCGGCGTCACCCTGGACGATTACCTCATCCACGGCCCGCGGGAAGCGTTGGACGTCATCAGCGAGATCACCGGCGCGCCGACCATCGACATCATCGGGCTGTGCCTGGGCGGTGCGCTGACCGCCATGCTGGCGGCGTACCTGACCGAGAAGGGCGACGACCGGATCGGCTCGATCACCCTGCTCAACACCCTGCTGGATTACAGCGAGCCGGGCGTGCTGGGCGCCTTCACCGACGAGAAGACGGTGGCCCGGCTGGAGCGGCAGATGGCGGCCAAGGGCGTGCTGGAGGGCAGCCAGATGGCAGGCACCTTCGACATCCTGCGCGCCAACGACCTCATCTTCGGCTACGTGGTCTCCAACTGGCTGATGGGCGAGGAACCGCCGGCGTTCGACATCCTGGCCTGGAACGGCGACAACACCCGCATGCCGGCCGCCATGCACACGTTCTACCTGCGCTCCCTGTACATGCGCAACGAGCTGGCCAAGGGCGAGCTCGAGCTGGCCGGGCAGCGACTGTCGCTGTCCGACGTGAAGAACGACACCTACGTGGTCGGCGCGATCAACGACCACATCGTGCCCTGGCACGGGTCCTACAAGACCGGCGGGCTGCTGGGCGGCAAGGTCCGCTACGTACTGTCCAGCGGCGGGCATATCGCCGGCATCGTCAACCCGCCCGGCCCCAAGGCCTGGTACGAGGGTGGCGACTACACTAGCGCCGGCCCGGAAGCCTGGCGCCCCGCGAACAGCAAGCACCGCGGCTCGTGGTGGGAGGACTGGACGACGTGGTCCGACGCGCGGGCCGGCGCGCACGTCGATCCGCCGCCGATGGGCAGCAAGCGGCACCCGGCCATCGCCGATGCCCCAGGCGAATACGTGCACGGATGACCCCGGCCTCGCGGCCGACATTATCGGAGGTAACACCATGGCTGACATGAACGGGCAGGTCGCGCTGGTGACCGGCGGGATCCGCGGGATCGGGCTGGCCATCTGCCAGCGGCTGATGGACCGGGGCGTCACGGTCGCGGCCGGCTACTCGTCCAACGCCGAAGCCGCGCGGCAGTTCGCCGACAAGTACGCCGACCGCGGAGTGAGCGTCCACCAGGGCAACATCGGCAGCGACGAGGACTGCGTGCGGGTCATCGGCGAGGTGCTCGACCAGCACGGGCAGCTGGACATCCTGGTCAACAACGCCGGCATCACGGTAGACAAGACGGTACGCAAGATGACCCCCGAGGAGTGGGACCACGTCATCCACGTCAACCTGTCAGGGGCGTTCTACCTGTCCCAGGCGATCTTGCAGCACATGCTGGACCGCGGGTACGGGCGAATCATCAACATCTCCTCGGTGATCGGCTCGGCCGGCGGGTTCGGCCAGGCCAACTACGCTTCGGCCAAGTCCGGACTGTTCGGGCTGACGATGAGCCTGGCGCTGGAGACCGCGACCAAGGGCATCACCGTCAACGCGGTCACGCCCGGCTACATCACGACCGACATGACCGCGGCGGTGCCGGAGAACGTGATGGAGAAACTGATCGCCCGGATCCCGGTCGGCCGGCTCGGTGAACCCGGCGAGGTGGCGCGGGTGGTGGAATTCCTGGCCGATCCCGAATCGGGTTACATCACCGGCCAGGTATACCCCGTCAACGGCGGCCTCTATATGTAGGGCGGGTCGAGCCACGGCCCGTTCGGCAAAAATGTTTGAAAGTGAGCAGGCGGGCCGGCCTGGTGCGGAGCGGCGCTGCGGGATCGCGCGAAAGAAGCCGGGTGGGCAGTGACCCGGACGCTGCCCACCCGGCTTGTCTTTTGCGCTACGGATTCGTGACGAGGTAGAAGGTGCCGCCGAACGCCTGGATTCCGTTGCCGTTGCCGAGCGCGGTCGGCGCGCCGGTCGACGTCAGCGTGAGTAGCTCGTGGCTGAACAGGTAGAGCGGAGAGCCATTCCAGGTGACCTGGGTGAGGCCGGAGGAGAGGCTGGTTTCTCCGATGTTGGAGCCCGGCAGGCCCGTGTAACCCGGCGAGCTGTTGGTGAGCACCGGCGGCCAGGCACGCGCGCAGGAGGCAACATTCCCGCAGTACGGCCCGGACTGGTCGCCGGTGAACGTGTACACCGGGAAGTTGACCCAGCCGGCACCGGTCAGGTAGCGCTCGGCCAGCACCCATTGGCCGTTGACCTTGGTGGTAGTGAGGTTCCCGGCCCACGGCAGGGGCTGGCCGTCCGGGGACATCAGCCACCAGATCCCGTGCCACGGGGGCAGGCCCGGTTCGAACCAGCCCTCGCCGGTGACCTGGCCCGGGGCCTGGTCGAACAGGTACAGCGGTTGCCCGGCGTAGGTGACCTGCCAGCCGACGCCCTTGCGGTAGACGCGGCCGAGCAGCGCCTGGCTGACTCCCTGGCCGGCGATCGGCATGCCGCCGTTGCTGGTGATGGCCGGCCATTCGGCGTTCTTGTCATTCGATGGCCCGGTGCAGATGATCGGTCCGACCGCAGTACTGGTCACTCCGGTCGTGCACCCGTAGGAGTGTGGTGCGTTATCGGAACTGATGAAGTACAGCGTGTAGTTCTTATACGGGCCGGAGCCCACGGCCAGCGACCAGCCGAACGGCGAATTGGCCAGGATGATCTTGGTGGCAGCCGACTTGGCCTGGGACGATGCAGTGGACGCCATCGCAGGCGTCGCGGTCAGCGCGAGCGCTGCGGCTGGCACTGCGAGCAGCGCCAGCCATCGACGGATAGACATGATGTTTCCCTTTTCCTCCCTTGTGTGTCTCACGCCGAACCTCGTCAGCAGCGATGAGGCCGGCGCGAAGACGTCACCGAGTACCCGCTCGATTCCCGGGTGATTGCCTTGCGTGGCCGTTACGACCCCCCATGCAAGGCGGAGGGCGGCGATCAATGGCGGTGTCCGGGGCACCGCAGGCAGCGCGACCAGACCGCCCGGGGCTGGGGCCACCAGTGGCCAGGCCAGCCGAGGACGGGCTGGCAGCGGACCAGCCGTCATCGATCACCACCGCGACTCAAAGATTCCGCGCACTTGGTCACTAACGCGCTCGGAATAGGACAACCGTAGGCGCAGATCGTTCCGAAAACGTTACGGCGCCGCGACAGGTTTCGCGCACGGTGAGTCAACTGAACGGACCATAGGCGCGTCTACGTATACAGCTGCACAGTTGAGTCCTAAGATCGCATTACCCGATAAACGGGTAGAAGCGTGATTGTTGAGGCTTGGGGTGGAATCGGGTTGGTAGCGGCGCTTGAACCTGATGACCCGCGTACGATCGGGCCGTATCGCTTGCTAGGGCGGTTGGGCTGCGGCGGCATGGGGCGGGTGTTCCTGGGCCTTTCGGCGGGCGGGCGGCAAATTGCGGTCAAGGTGATCCGGGGCGACCTGGCCGCGGATCCGGAGTTCCGAACTCGGTTCCAGAACGAAGTCGCCGCGGCCCGGATGGTGAGCGGCATGTTCACCGCGGACGTGGTCGACGCGGACCTGGACGGCCCGGTACCGTGGCTGGCCACGGGTTATGTCGCTGGGCCGTCGCTGGCCGAAGCGGTGCGCGACCACGGCCCGCTGCCCGTCAATACCGTGCTGGCGCTGGCGGCGGGCCTGGCGGAGAGCCTGAGCGCGATCCACGCGGCAGGCGTGGTACACCGTGATCTGAAGCCCTCGAACGTGCTGCTGGCCAAGGACGGCCCCCGGGTGATCGACTTCGGGATCTCCGAGGCCGCCGAGGCCGCCGAGACGAGTGCGCCGCCGGGCGAGGAATTCGGCTCGCCCGGGTTCATGTCCCCGGAGCAGGCTCTCGGCCACGACATCGGGCCGGCCAGCGACGTTTTCAGCCTGGGGGCGGTGCTGTTCTACGCGGCGACGGGCCACGGACCGTTCGGTTCCGGGTCGAGCGCTGCGCTAGCCTATCGGCTGGTCAATGGCTCGCCTCGTCTCGATGACCTGCCCGGTGAATTGCAGGGGCTGGTCGGAAGCTGCCTGGCCAAGAACCCGGGCGAGCGGCCCACCGCCGTCCGCCTGATCGCCGAAGTGGGCGCCATCCAGCCGACGTCGGGCTGGCTGCCTGAACCGATTTTCACCGCGTTCGCGCAGGACCAACCGATCGCCGCAGCGCCGGACACCACGGGCGCGCCCGGTGGCCGCCCTCTGGTGCTTGCTGGGCTAACCGCGACGGCTGCGGCCGGAGCAGCTGCGGCCGGAGCAGCTGCGGCCGAGGCGGATGCGGTCGATGGGGCTAAAGCGGATGCGGTAGCCGCCCCGGCGGATGCGGCTGCGGTCGATACCGTTACGGCGGATGCCGCTGCGGTCGATGCGGCTAAGGCGGAAGCGGCTGCGGTCGATGCGGATGCGGCGGCGGCCGTGACGGGGCCGATTGCACCGGCGGCTTGGGTGCTGGCGGCTCCGGTGGCAGCGGCTGGGACCGCCGACGGGGCGCTGAAATCGGTGGCCAGGATGTCAGAGCTGGCCAGCGCAGGCGGGACGGCCGACGCGGGCATGATGTTCTCCAGCGAGCTGCGGCCGAACGGCACGGTTCGGCGTTCACGACGCCGCCTCTCGCGTACGGCCTCGGCATGGGTCACCGGCGGGCTCCTGGCGGCTTTCATCGGGACGGTTATTGCGCTGAGCGCGGTGCTTGGCCCGTCAGCTGCTCCGGACGCTCAGCCGCAGGCCGCTGGGACTCTGTCGACACCCAGCCCAGCGTCAGATGCACCGGCGAAGCTGGACCCGTCGGCGTCCGCGCGCAAGGGCCCAATCAGCCCAGCCGCACTCCAGGACCCGTCCGCTTCCGCGTTCGTGAGCCCGTCAGCGTTCGTACCCCCGTCCGCGCTGGCGAGCCTATCCCCGACCGCATCGGCGTCCTCATCCATATCTGCCTCCCCCTCTGCCTCGGCGTCCTCGTCCAAATCGCCGTCCCCGTCTCCCTCCGCCTCTGCTTCGTCTTCTCCGTCCCCTTCCTCATCTCCCACTCCTTCTCCATCTCCGAGCACCACGCCGTCACCGAGCACAACGCCGTCACCGAGCACAACGCCGTCGCCCAGCACAACGCCGTCGCCCAGCACAACGCCGCCCTCGACCCCCCCCTCGTCGCCGTCATCGACGCCGCCCTCGACCCCCCCTTCGTCGCCGTCATCGACGCCGCCCTCGTCGACGACCCCATCGTCAACCCCGACCTCGACCCCGAGTAGCTCCACGTCCTCGAGCTCGACTCCGTCTGCAACCGTGAGTCCGTCTTCATCTGCGCCTTCCAGCGCATCAGCTGGTCTCGCCTGAGGTCCCCCCTGAGGGGCTGTGCGGCGTCTGGCCGGGGGTAACGAGGGCTGTTACTGAGCTGGCCGTCGGCCGTCACTGGCTGGCAAATGGCCGACCAGCAAGGCAGCCCTGCGCCATGCCTACGACGGAACCGCGACTGGACTTGCCGGACGCGTCGCCAGAGCGTTGTAGCTGCCTGTCTGTCAGTTATGCCGTTTGCTGCCGACGACCAGGTCCTGGCCGAGCGACCTGACTTCTGGCGCGCTGGGCAGGCCGCTCCAGGACCCGACGTAGAAGCCGGCTACGTCTAGGCCGTTACGGGCGTAGAGACTCCGGACGTAATCCTCCTCATAGCCCACGGCCAATTCGCGGTCGAGCATCCCGTCCTTCAGGAACCACTGCGGTCCCTCCTTGTACGTGAAGTTGTAAATGCCTTTCCCAGCCCGCATTGACTTCCGGCTGTCGTCGTTGAGGATCACGAATGTGGCCGCCAAGCGGCCGCCCGGCCGGAGGATCCGGCTGATCTCGGCCAGGTACTGTTCCACGTCGGCGATCAGCATGTGGGTGAAGACCGAGAACAGGCATACTATGTCGAAACTGGAGTCCCCGTATGGCAACTCATACTCCGCGGCTTTGACGGTCCCGCCCGGATTGTACTCGGCGTTGAAGATATCAGCATGGCTGAACCGGAAATTCGGGTACATGGGCGTGATATTGGTCCTGCACCAGCGCACGCCGCGCTCGACAATGTCGAGTCCATCATAGGAGCCAGGCGAGGCAATCAACCGGGTGAGCGGAATGGCGAGACACCCGATCCCGGAGCCAATGTCGAGGACATTGCTACACGCCGTGAGGCCCGCCGTGTTGGCCAGCACGTCTACGAGACGCTGCCCGCGCCCCACGAAGTCGTCACCCGAGTAGCCGGTAAAACGCTGCCTGTAGGGCGGCACCATCGCATTGTGGCAGGGCCGGAACCGCTCGATAAGGTCTACTGGCGCGAAGTACATGAAGCGGAGTGCCCAGCGGAGCCGACGCGGCATGGCAGGTAGCACCTGGCTGGTGAAGAACCGCTGCTTGAGTAGCCAGCCCTGCAAGTCAAGGAACGGCCGCTGGACGCTCGACGCCCTGCTGGCGCCGTCCACCGCCTGTACCTTGGTCATCACTGTACCCCCCACCTTCCATGGCGTATCGCCTAATGGACGCACCGCTGTTCGCAAAGGTTTACGGATGACCGCATGGTTCTCGGACCGCATCGCAACACCACAGACTTTAGGTGTTTCAGGCTTCCCGGGTCTTTTAGGATCCCTTATGTTCTGTAAGTGCCCTGAAGTCTGTTTCCGTTTGGCGTATGCGCGTGGTTCATGCCCGCGTGTCGCGGGACGCCGCCCGCGGTTCGGGACAGGAGTCCCTTATCGCGCAGGCAGGAGGGTTTTGCCTAACGCTCGGCGTTACTGTCGCCTGCCGCGCGGAGTTACGACAACTGAAGAACCAACTGTTTGATCATCAGGCTCTCGTGCTCCGGTGAGCATGTTCCGGTGTCCCGCTGGCTGCGTCCAAGGTGAACGCCGTCATAGCGCGGGGCACCGGGCCAGGCCGGCTACTTGACCATGAACGCCCTGAGTCCTTCGGGCTGCTCGGCCTCGACCGTGACGCGGTCCACCACGGCCAGGCGGGGACCGCGGCGTGTCCATTCCACCAGGCGGCCGACATCCTCCGCTGAACCCTCGAAGACCGCTTCGACTCGGCCGTCGGGAAGGTTGCGCACCCAACCGGACACGCCACGTTCCATGGCCAGCCGCCGACACGTATCCCGGAAGAAGACACCCTGGACCCGGCCGGAAATCAGGACCCGGTAGCGAACCACAAGCAGACGGTACGCCCTGGTGGGCGGTCGACGGTACGCCCTGGTGGGCGGTCGACCGTACTCATGGTGGGCGGTGAATGGTACCCATGGCGAGAGACAGCGGCACCGAGCCGACTACCCGGCGCGGGCCGCGATGAGGCGAGCGGTGTCACGGGCGATCAGCAGTTCCTCGTCCGTCGGCACGACCATGGCCTGGACCGGACCGGGCGTGCTGATGCGCCCGCCGGTTGCCCGGCCGTGCTGAGCGTTGGCGTCGGCGTCTTCGGTCAGGCCGAGGAAACCCAGCCGGGCGAGCGCCTGGCCGCGGACGACGGCGCTGTTCTCGCCGATGCCGCCGGTGAACACCAGCGCGTCAAGCCGATCCAGGCTGGTCACGAGCGCGGCGATCGCCTTGGCCAGTCGGTGCACGAACACCTCCAGGGCCAGCCGCGCCCGCTGGTCCCCGGCTTCGGCCGCTGCTTCGACCGCGCGCATGTCGTTGCCCACGCCGGACAGTCCCGCCAGGCCGCTGGCGGTGTCCAGCGCCTCGGTGACCTCACCGACGGTCAGACCAGCCCGGTCGGCCAGGTAGCCGAAGACGCCGGGATCGACGTCACCGGACCGGGTCCCCATGACCAGGCCCTCCATCGGGGTCAGCCCCATCGTGGTGTCCACCGACGCGCCGTCGCGCACCGCCGCCGCGCTGCATCCGTTACCGAGGTGGGCGGTGACCAGGCGGAGTTCGGTGAGCGGTCGGCCCAGCAGGACAGCGGCCCGCTCGCTGACGAAGCGGTGGCTGGTGCCGTGGAATCCGTACCGGCGTACCGCGTACCGCGTGTACCACTCCTCGGGCACCGCGTAACGGAAGGCGCGCGGCGGCATGGTCTGATGGAACGCGGTATCGAACACCGCGACCTGCGGCAGGTCCGGCCGGATGGCGCGGACCGCCTCGATGCCGGCCAGATTCTCCGGGTTGTGCAACGGCGCCAGGTCGATGAACGAGCGGATCGCCGCGATCACCTCGTCATCAATCAGGACCGAGGCGGTGAACCGCTCGCCTCCGTGAACCACCCGGTGGCCGGCGCCGACCAGGTGCGCCTGCCCGCGTCCGGCCTTGGGCAGGTAGTCGAGGATCCGGTCGATGACAGCCTCATAACCGCCTTCGGAAGGCTGCTCGGTGACGGTATCGTCCGGGTACCGCCGGATCCGCAGCGTGGCTTCGGGCGTGCCGACCTTCTCGGCTATCCCGGCTAGCACGCGCTCCCCGCTGCCGGGAGACAGCAGGGCGAACTTCACCGACGAACTTCCGGAGTTGAGCACCAGCACCAAGCCGGAGTCACGGGTGCCGGGCGACCCGGCGCTCTCGTCTACCGCCGTCACTCTCGGGATGCTACGTCGCCCAGGTTACGGCGCGGGAAACGATCCGGCGCGGTGAGCAGGCAGGTGACGTGGCTGCGGTGGGTGCGGAGGTCCGATCCCCACGGTTTCTTCCGGACGCCACCTGGAGTACAGCCGAACGTTACTGAATCTTTTCGCTGGATGACCCATCCGATAGCCCGGCCGCGGCGAAGCAAGCGCGTGACAGGCGATCCGGCGGCCGATAACGGTCAGACAGACCAGCCGAAGTGGGCACCGGCTTGCGCACTGGCCGGCCGCCGGGTCGCCGTCTTCTCTCCTTCGGCGTGGCCTTCGCCAGCGGCGACGCGCATGCCAACCAGCCACCGAAAGGACCGTCATGCCCAGTCATGATGCAAAACGTGCGTCGGCCGAGCTGTCCCGGCGCTCCCTGCTCCAGGGGGCCGCGACCGTCGGCGCCGCTGGTCTGGCCGCCACGACCGTGGCCGCGGTCGCGAACCCGGCGCTGGCCGCCACCGCCCGCGCGTCGGCAGCGGGCCAGCCTCGACTCGGGGGCGAAAGGCCAGCGTCATCCGGACCGATTGTGGTGCACGTACGCAATGCGAAGTCCGGGGACATTGAGGTGTTCTCGGGAACCAGCCAGAGCCGGCTGCGCGACAAGGACCTGGCCGCCCGGATCGCCAGGGCGATCGGGTAACTCCGGCCATCCGCTGCCATCCGCCAATTTGAGCCAGCTTCCAGCCAGTGAGGTAATTCATGTCATCGCATCGCGAGGCGCCGGAGATCTCCAAGGACCCGGTGGCCGACAGCACCGACGTGTACGCATTCGTCAGCCCGGACCACCCCAGCACGGTCACCTTGATCGCCAACTACATCCCGCTGCAGGGACCGGCGGGCGGCCCGAACTTCTACGAGTTCGGCGACGACGTGCTGTACGAGATTCACATCGACAATAACGGGGACGGCGAGGCGGACATCTCCTACCAGTTCCGGTTCAGCACCCAGGTGCTCGACCCGGATACCTTCCTGTACAACACCGGACCGATCGCGTCACTCGGGAGCACCAACTGGAACCGCCGCCAGTCCTACGACGTCACCGCGATGAACGGCTACTCGTACGCCACGCTGGCCAGCGGCCTGGCCTGCCCGCCGTGCAACATCGGCCCGCTATCCACGCCGGACTACGCGTCGCTGGCGGCCCAGGCCGTGCACAGCCTGGGCGGCGGGGTCACAGTGTTCGCCGGGCAGCGCGCGGAGGGCTTCTACGTCGACCTGGGCTCGATCTTCGACCTGGCTGACCTGCGGCCGTTCGAAAACCTGCACGCGCAGTACGGGCTGAATGTCTTCTCCGGACCCGCGGCCGGAGTGAACGCGACCGATCAGCTGAACGTGCACTCGATCGCGATCCAGGTGCCGATTTCCTCGGTGACCAGGCCCGGTCATCCGACCATCGGCGTCTGGACGACGGCGAGCCGCCAGCGGGTCCGGCTGTGGGACGCCGACAACGGTGAGAACGTGAACAGCGGGCCGTTCCGGCAGGTGTCGCGGCTGGGTAATCCGCTCGTCAACGAGGTGCTCATCCCGCTTGGCCGGAAAGACCTGTGGAATTCGCTGCCGCCCTCCGATGACAAGCAGTTCGCCGGCTACGTCACCCAACCCGGCCTGGCGGCGCTGCTGCCCGCGCTGTATCCCGGCGTGTTCCCCAAGCTGGCCGCGCTGGTCGCGTCCGGTAAGCCTCGGGCCGACCTGCAGGCCATTCTGCTCACCGGCATCCCGGCCGGCCTGATCAGTGGCTTCGAGAACCTCACCGGATCGGTGCTCGCCGACATGCTGCGGCTGAACACCTCGATCAAGCCCACGCCCGCCAGCAAGCAGAGCATCTACGGGCTGCTCGGCGGCGACGTCGCGGGGTTCCCGAACGGCCGCCGGGTAACGGACGACGTGGTGGCGATCGAACTGCGCGCCTTGGCCGGGGTCACCTACCCGCTGGTGGACAAGAGCTTCACGGCGGATGCGGCCGCGGCCAAGCTCACCGATGGGCTCACGCCGGCCAGCGTCAGCTCCCCATATCTCGGCCAGTTCCCCTACCTCGGGGTGCCCTACAGCGGCTTCGACAACCCGTCCTGATCACAGCGAAGCTCGCCGCGGGTCGCGACCGACGCGCGCCGGGCCAGGAGAGGACACTCATGACCGAGCCAACCGCCGGGCCATCGGGTCCCGGGACCGTAGTCATGGATCTCGGCGCCGATGTGGGCGCCCTGATCCTGTTCACGCCCGCCCACATGGACGGCACGGAAATCGAGATCAGCCGGGACGACGATCCCGCTGCTCGGCGCGCGCACTCGCGGGTTCGCCAGCGCCACGTCGCGACCGTGACGAAGTACGCGGCCGTCTACCCAGGCCTGCGCGCCGGGCAGTACACGATCTGGGCCGACGATCAGCGTCCGGCGGCCACCACCGTCATCACCGGCGGCCAGATCACCAGCTGCCGCTGGCCGGGATTCTGACCGAGGGCGGCAGCCCTGTTCATCCCTTACCGGAGCCGGACCGGTTCAGACGGGTAGCGGCAGGGCCAGGATCGGCGTGGTCGTGGGCTGGGCCGTACCCGGGGCTGGCTCGACGGTCAGGCCGAGCTTGTCCCCGACCACGAGCCCGGACGCCAGCACCGGCGCGGTCTTCCCGGCCTGGGCCGCGGGCAACAGGCCCGCGGACACGATCCTCACCGTTCCGATCAGCCACAGCTGGTACACCTTTCCGGCGGGCAGGGCCGGCAGCCCGGCCGTGCTCACGACCAGCTGGCGCTTGTCCGCGGACAGGACCACGACGGCCTCGCCGCCGACCGTGGTCCGCGAGGTCAGGAGCTTGGCGTCCGGCGCCGTCAGCACGCTGGCGATCGCCTGGTTCTGCGTCCGGGCCGCGTTGAGCTCGTGTTGGGTGTGGGCCTGCGCGAAGCCGAACAGGACCGCGATCACTATCCCGACGGCCGCTACGGCGCCGGAGAGCCACGGGACCCACGGCACCCGGCTCCGGGAGCGCCGCGGACGGGCGTGGGTCCTGATCTCGGGCGGCAGCTGGCGGGTCCGGGCGACGGCCGCCATCACCCGGTCGCGCAGCTCGGCCGGCGCCTCGGTGGCGGCGGCGAAGGCCAGCGCGGTCGCCACCTCGCGGAACCCGCGGACCTCGCTGGCGCAGGACTGGCAGCGGTTCAGGTGACGGTTGAACCGGTCGCGTTCGGCGCCGGCCTCGAGCGCGTCAAGCGCGAAGGCGCCGGTGAGGTCGTGCAGGTCCTGGCGGAACAGGCTCATCAGCCCACCCCCAGGCAATCGCGCATCCGGATCAGCCCGTCGCGGATCCTGGTCTTGATCGCGCCCAGCGTGACCTTGAGCAGGTCGGCGACCTGACGGTAGCTGTACCCGCCGTAGTAGGCCAGCGTGATCGACTCACGCTGTACTTCGGTGAGCCCGTCCAGGCAGCGCCGCACCCGTTCCCGGTCCAGGCTCGCCTCCACCGCCTCGGCAACCTCATCGTGCGGTGGCCTGAGGTCAGCTGTCTTGTGCTCGCGCTCGGCCGCGGCGGTCGTGGAGCGGACGCGGTCGATGGCGCGACGATGAGCGATGGTCATCACCCAGGTCGCCGCGCCACCCATGGCCGGGTCGAACCGCGCGGCGGTCCGCCACACTTCCAGAAGGACCTCCTGGGTCACCTCCTCGGACTGGGACGGATCCCGCAGAACCCTGCGGATTACTCCGTAGACCGGGCCGACCAACCGGTCGTACAACGCCTCGAACGCGGCCTGGTCGCCACGCGCCACGTGGACCAGCAGGTCATCTAGGTCCCGCTCTCCCCTCCTGTCGGTGGACGCCGATCGGAACCGGGATGCGTCCGAATCACTCGGGCTCACGTGACACCTTCGGGGCCGACGGCGGATCGGATGGGTGGGACAGGGCAAAATCTTAATAACCGGACCCGCTGCAGCCTGGCGCGGTGGTGGAGCCGCGCTGTTCGAGCGCTACCTGTCGGCGCGGAAGCTGGCCAGTAAGTCGGGGGCGATCACGCTGCTCGTATCGCACCGGTTCTCGACGGTCCGGATGGCCGACCTGATCGTCGTCCTGGATCATGGCAGGATCGCGGCGAGCGGGGACCGTGCGTCGCTGATGCGAGCTGGCGGCGTGTACGCCGAGCTCTACGAGTTGCAGGCGCGTGCGTACCGGTGAACGGCAGGCGCCGGAGTTATCCTGCGAGACGAGACCCACGGAAGGGGTGTCGTGGCTGACGTGGCGCAGACGGCTCGTTCGATGTGGACGTTGTTCGAGCCCATCCACGCGGTGGTCTACTTTGTGCCCGAGGCCCGTTCGGCCTTCGAGCGAGCAGGCCTGCGGGGGTTCTGGCGGGGATACTTCGCGGGCCGGGCAGCGCCGCTCGGGGCGGCGAGCGCCGCGGTGGTCGGCGCGTCGTTCTTCAACTTCGCTCCGGCGATGGTGGCCAGGGCCATCCCGGGAGTCTGGGAGCTGATCTCGGCCGAAGACGCGCTGCGCACGCGCCTGACCGGCGCCTGCGATGCACTCGACAGCCTGCTCGCCGGGCGGGACGCCGAAACCGAGGCCGCCGCCGACCTGCTCTGGCGCGCGATCGGCGACCTAGACTGCGCGGGCCGGGTGCTGGCCGCGGCCAACGTCGCGCTACCGGTCCCCGCGAACGGGTCTGCCGGGTCTGCGGGTCTGGCTCGGCTCTGGCAGGCGGCCACGGTGCTGCGCGAGCATCGCGGCGACGGGCATTTCGCCGCGCTGGCCGCGGCGGACATCGACGGCTGCGAGGCCCTGGTCCTGCGCTGCGGCCTGGACCTGCGGCGGGAGGATCTCCAGCCCATCCGGGGCTGGACCGACGAGCAGTGGGAGGACGCGCGCGGCAGGCTGGCCGACCGCGGCTGGGTGGGACCCCGCGGCGAGCTCACCAGCGCGGGCCGGGACGCGCACGCCGCCGTGGAGGAGGCCACCGACCGGGCCGCGGCTCGGCCGTGGGCGCGCCTGG
>JASHVM010000341.1:0-8256 GCA_030044595.1 Streptosporangiaceae bacterium | reverse complement strand
CGGCGGAACAGCGGCCTGCGGCCGGGCTCGGAGTTGTAGTGGGGACAGTAGCTGCCGGGTAGCAGCCCGAGCCCGTCGGTGAAGGCCCGCAGGTCACGACCGAACGAATCCGTGGTTCCCCCTTCGAACCAGCAGATCCCCCCGGCGCTGGTCCCGGTGAGCACGACGCCCGCCTGCCAGGCCTTGCGCAGGATCACGTCGAGCCCGTGGACCCGCCACACGGCCACCATGTTCGCCACGCTGCCGCCGCCGACGAAGATCACGTCCTGGGACAGCAGCAGGTCCTCGGGGTCGCGGACATTCGGCATCGGGAACAGGGTCAGGTGGCTGAGCCTGGCCGGGTGCCCGGCGAAGCGGTCGTACATGGCCAGCGTTGAGCGCGGGTCATCCCCGCCCGCCGTGTTCAGCATGCACAGCCGGGGCTCGCGCCGCCCGGTCAGTCCCACCGCGTAGTCCAGGTGCGCGGGCGCCCTGCCGTCCGGCCACAGCAGCCCGCCGCCGATCGCAATCACGTGCCGTCGCCCGTCCGCCGCCATGCCTGGCACGCTAGCGTCGTTACAGCCTGCAAGCAAAACCGGCGGAAACTTCGCACCGTAAGTAACCGGCCGGCCGCGCCCTGGATTTTTTGGCCGAACGGATCGTGGTACGTGCGTCGAGCGGTGCCACGGCCCCGGGCCAGCCCGGTCACGGGCTCCTGGACAGTCGGGCCAGCGACAGGACGAAGATCGATGACAAGAGCCAGCCAAGCAGGGTCGCCAGGTTGAGCCACCACAACACGATCTCGCCGTCGGGTACGTGCGAGTCGGGGTACCAGGTCGACCGCTGGTCGAGCGAGATCAGCGGAACCACGGTATCGATTGCGTAGAGCACCGGGCTGAAGCAGCGGACCTCGCCGTCACCGCAGGAATCGGGCGTGGTGAGGCTGCCCTTCCGCGCGGCCGCGCCTGCGCGCGGGTCCGCGGCGGGGCCGGCCGAGCTCACCAGCAGACCCCTGGTGCTGTAGACGGCGCCGTTGCCGTTCGTCGCGCGGAGCGTGGCCTGGCTGGCGGGCAGTTCCAGGGAGACCACGACCAGCAGGAGGAGGACGGCCAGCGCCCACAGCACGCGTGATGGCCGGTACCCGTACCCGATGCTGGCGTAGATCGCGTCGGCCGCACGCCGCGGCCAGTTCACCCTCGACCGGCCCACCTGCCGGGCGTTCTTGCGCTGGGCCATGAGGATCTGCTCGGCCTCGCTGGCGTATCCGTGCTGCCGGAACACCCGCGCGGCCTGCTCGTAGGGCCCGGAGTCAAATTCCGCCTGCCGGCTCAGCCAGGCGCATCTGGCCGCCTGGTCCCAGACCGGCTTGGCCGTCGCGCGCTCGGGTCGGTCGAAACGCTCGTAGGTCAGGCCGGCGATGATGAAGCGCGGCGGCCAGGTCTCCGGGTCGTCGGCGAGGAACGTGGTCGTGGTGTCGGTAAAGTCCACGCTGGGCGAGACGGTCGTCCAGCCGAGGTCGATGCCGCCGCTGACGGTCGCCGATATCGCCTCCACCGCGTGCCCGTGCTGGTTGTAACGCGTTGGCGCGGGGCAGGTCAGCGAGCCGCCGGTGAACTGCAGCCGGCCTTCGATGGTGCTGCGGTTGAGCACCACCACCCCGGTCGAGGTGAAGCCGTTCACCAGCCGGACGGATCCCTCGACCTTGGCCTGGTTGAGGCTGACCGAGTAGCCACTCGGATTGTGCAGCCGCGCCCGGTCCGCGACCAGGCTGCCCAGCGTGGCACCGCGGAAGTTGATCCGCCCGCCGTCGGTCCGCAGGCCGTCCAGCGAGACGTCGCCGTCGACGGTGAGCGCGGTGGCGCCGACGAGGGACCGGCGCTCGGGCTGGCTGATCTGGCCGTTCAAGGCGAGCGTCCCGTGGACGACGGCACCAGCCAGCCGGATCGTGCCTTCCACCACCGAGTCCTTGTCGAGCCGCAGGTCGGCGCGGATTTCGGAATTGGTCAGGTCAAGCGCCGTTCTGCCGGGCGCCCTGAGCACGCAGCCGGCGCCGATAGACAGGCTGCTCATGGTCCCGATCGACATGTCGATACGGCCGGTCACCTCGCAGCGCCCGGCGAACAGGACCTCAGCGCCGACCGACAGCCGGGCGGCGTCGAGCGCGGTGCCGAAAGTGATCGGCCTGGCGTAGATGCTTTCCTTGGGAGCCTCGGCCGGGGCTTCGATGGTCGCGTTGCGGATGAGCAGGCGCCCCTCGATGCGGGTACTTGCCAGGTCAATGCGGCCGCGGACTTCCGGCCTGCGCCCCGCGGGATCCTCGATCAGGAACATGCTGCCCTCGAGGACCGCGTCCTCAAGGTCAACGGCCGGCCCGTTCACCGCGCTCAACTGCGCTCCGGTCAGGTCGAGCGAGCCGTATAGCCGCGCGCCGAGCAGCCTGATCTCTCCCCGCGAACGGAACCGGTGAAGCAGCCTTACCGCCCCGCCGACCCGGATCCGGTCGGCCTGGATGGCCCGGTCGCCCTGGCCGTCGATGGTGGTATCGACGAGCAGCAGGCGGCCGCCGATCTCCGATTCGCACAGCCAGATCGCCGATCGTTTTGACGTGCTCGCGCTGGTCCAGTGCGCGCCGACGACGTGCGACCGCGAAAGATCAAGGTCGCGGCGCAGCCGCACTCCGTTGCCGAGCAGTCCGGGCAGGTGCGGGCAGCCGGTCAGCGACAATTCGAAGAGGTGCGCCCCTTCCACGACAGGCGCGGTATCGAAATCGCATCCCTCGAACCGGAGGGGGAACGGTACCACCAGGCCGGTGAGATCGAGGCTGCCCGCCACGCTGACGTTGCGCAGCCGCAGCCCGCGCGGGTCGATCGTGTCCTTGAGCTCATGGCAGCACTTGCGCAGCAGAGCCGCCTGAACGGTGCGGTTGCTGCCGTTCGCCGCTCCGTCGACCACGGCTCCGCGCTGGCCCGCGCTGGTTAGCTCGGCCTCATCGATCTCGTTCATGACCCAGACTGTCCCGCGGTTGCCGCCGCCGTGTCCATCCCGGCCTCGGACTTCAGGCGGATAGGCCGATGCCCGTAGCGCGCCGTGCGCGGCCCGCGGCCGGGTCGCTGCGAGATAGAAACAATTCCGCCTGAACCCGGGGCGGCGCAGAGCCGTATTCCCCGGTGTTGGCAAACGCCGCTGGAGGTGGCCGTATGGCAGACAGGTATTGCCGGGGTTGCAGGCTGGGGACGGCGGGGTTCGGCAAGTGTCCGGCGACTTTTACCGCTGGCGGTCATAGACGGCGCGGCCGGTGGTGCAGGACGGAAACCAGCCCGGCTCCGGCCCGGGGATCACTGCCGTGGTGTAGGCGGACGCGCAGGACTACCTGACCGGCAGCGCGTAATTTCCCACGCGATTGCCCGCCCCCGCATTCACGTTTAGTATGCCTGACCGGTTGCCAAAGCATGGTGAGGTGAATTGCTGACGACGTGGCAACCGCCCCGCGCGGCCCGTCAGCTCGGTTGTCGGTGATTAGCATGCCCCGCTTCGTCGTGCCGCTGCATGACTCGACAACGCTCCACTTCGATTTCCGCCTGCAGCCAGGCGACGTGCTGCGGTCGTGGGCGGCGCCCAAGGGGCCGTCGCTTGACCCGGCGAGCGTCCGCAGCGGCCAGGCCTGGCAGGAATTGCGGGATCGGCAGCGAAACGATCTCAGCTGCACCCGGCGCCGCGCCGGGGCCGCACGCAATTGCGCTATGGACTTCCGGCTGCGTACCACACCGGCTCGTTCGGACATTACGGGAATGACGGCAACGGTCCCGTAAAGTAGCCGAAGTGCGGTCTGAGCCCGCTCGTCCGGCGGCTTAAGGTACGCACCCGCACACTGATGGTTAGGGTCATCCGATGTTGAGGCTCACCGGATGGCGGCGGCCGGCGTTGCGCGAAAGTTATGCATTCGCATGGGCTGCGGCGAGCTTATCCAACCTCTATCGTTATTGTGGTTGACTATTCAACGAGAGGAACGGAGAACACGTGGCCCAGAAGATACAGACCTTGTTCATCGATGACATCGATGGCAGTCCGGCTGAGGGAACCGTCCGCTTTGCGCTGGATGGTACCGAGTACGAGATCGACCTGAACACAAAGCACGCTGATGCGCTACGGAAGGCGTTGGCCAAGTACATTGATGCCTCGCGGCGGACCACCGGCGGTGCCCGGCGGCCGTCTCGAAGCGGGCGCAGGGCCTCCGCCAGCGGAGTCAATACCACAGAGGTCCGCGAGTGGGCCAAGGCGCAGGGCATCGAAGTCAAGGACCGCGGTCGCGTGCCAGCCGAGTTGGTCGTCAGGTTCCGGGCGGCTACAGGGAACTAGCGGGCGTAGCGTGCGCCTTGGAAACTCGTATTCCGACGGGGCGACGCGTGCGTGGGCAGTCAGGCCGCGGTATCTGGTCGACCTCACTTGCTTGGGACATCACTGTCGCGATTTTCCCCCGACGCCGTGTCCTTCTGTGATCGTAGGGTCATGGAAGGACACGGCCCGGTTTGTCGGCGGCTGAGCCCGCCAGCACGGATAGAACCCGCGGCCAGGCGGGACTTTGCGGGTCGATAAGGTCGAAGTGGTCGGCCCCTGGTATTTCGACGAGACGACCGGTCTTGAACGCCCGGCTCATGCCGACCGGCACGTTGTCGTCCTCGGTTCCGTGGACGAGGGTGACCGGAACCGGCGGCGGAGGCAGCGCGGCGGGATCGGCGACGGCGTAGCGCTCGGGGACCTCGTCCGGCCCGCCGCCCATCAGGGTGCGCACTGCCCCGGCGCCCAGATTCCACTCCGCGCACAGGCGCAATGAACTGCAGCCCGCCAGGCAGACCACGTGCCGGGCCGGGCACGGGCCTCGCCAGGGGGATCCCGCCGGCAGTCCCGGCCGGGCGGCCGCCCACAACACGAGGTGGCCGCCCGCCGAGTGGCCCGCCCAGGTGATCGCGGCAGCGTCCGCGCCGTACGGTTCGGCGATCTCGGCGACCTGGTCCAGGGCCGCGGCGATGTCGTTGAACGTTCCGGTCCAGCCCTCGTCGGCCATCGTGGCCCGGCGGTATTCGGGAACCGCGACGACGTACCCGGCCGCCGCCAGGGCGTGGGCCATCGGCCCCAGGTGCTTCCGGTCGAACGCGGGTCGCCAGAACCCGCCGTGGACGAGCACGATCAGCGGTGCCTTGGGCGCGGGATGCTCAGGCGGCAACCTCAGGTCGATGACCTGCTCAGGCAGCGTGCCGTACGGCACGGTCAGGTCCGGCGGCCGGGCGGGCCGGTCCAGGATGTCGGTCACTGGTTTACCGGGCCACGATCTCGGGGGTGACGCGACGGACAATCGCAGCGGCGTCGGCGCCGGAGGGGAGCGTGCCGAAGGCGCCGCCCCAGCCCCAGGGTCCCCCGGCGTCATCGGCCAGGCGGGACGCGGCGAACGCGTCGGCCACGGCCGGGTGCCCGTGGCGGACGAGCAGGGCACCCTGCAGCGTGAGCGCCATGGCTTCGGCGAGGTAGCGGGCGCGAGCCTCCGAAGGGTCGCTGACTTCCTTGCGCAGCCGGACGATCGCCTGGTCCAGCCGGCTGTCCGCCCCGGCCGCCTGGTCGAGTTCGGCGAAGAACGCCTCGGCCGACTCGGGCTGCCGCCTCAGGGCGCGGAGTGCGTCAAGGGCCGCGACATTGCCCGAGCCCTCCCAGATGGATGCCAGCGGCGCCTCACGGTACAGGCGCGGCATCCCGGATTCCTCCACGTAACCGTTGCCGCCCAGGCACTCCAGGGCCTCGGCCGCGTGCGCCGGGGCGCGCTTGCACACCCAGTATTTCGTCGCCGCCAGGGCCAGGCGCCGGAACGCGGCCTCCTGCTCGTCGCCGCGCACCGCGCGGTCCGTCGCCCCGGCCAGCCGGAACGCCGCCAGCGTCGTAGCCTCCGACTCGATGGCCAGGTCGGCCAGCACGTTGGCCATCAGCGGCTGGTCCGCCAGGACCCGGCCGAACGCCATCCGGTGCGCGGCATGGTGCGCCGCGAGCGTGACGCCGGCCCGCATCCCCGTGGCCGTACCCAGCACGCAATCCAGCCGCGTCATGTTCACCATCTCGATGATGGTGCGGACGCCGCGGCCTTCCTCGCCGACCAGCCAGGCCGCGGCGCCGTCGTACTCGACCTCGGCCGAGGCGTTCGACCGGTTGCCGAGCTTGTCCTTCAGCCGCTGCAGGCGCATGCCGTTGCGGCTGCCGTCCGGCAGCACCCGGGGCAGCAGGAAGCAGGACAGCCCGCCTGGGGCCTGGGCGAGCACCATGAACAGGTCGCCCATCGGGGCTGACGTGAACCACTTGTGCCCGGTCAGCAGGTAGGTTCCCGGATCGTCCCGGACCGGCACGGCGCGGGTGGCGTTCGCGCGGACGTCCGAGCCACCCTGCTTCTCGGTCATCGACATGCCCGCCAGCAGCCCCCGCTTGACATCGGGCGGACGCAGGCCGAAGTCGTACTCCCCGGCCGCGAGGAGCGGCTCGAATCGGTCGGCGAGGTCTGGCGCGTGCCGCAGCGCGGGCACGATGGCGTAGGTCATCGAGATCGGGCAGCAGTGCCCGGCGTCAGCAGCGCCCCAGACGTAGAAGCCGGCTGCCCGGGCGACGTGCGCCCCGGGACGCTGATCCCGCCACGGCGCAGCGTGCAGGCCGTGGCGGACCGCGACGGTCATGAGCTCATGCCAGGCCGGGTGGAACTCCACCTCGTCGACGCGGTTGCCGAACCGGTCGTGCGTCCGCAGCACCGGCGGGTTCTCGTTGGCCTGGCGGCCGTGCTCTTGCGCCCGGGCCGAGCCGGCCAGCCGGCCGAGCTCGTGGACGGCGCCCTCGGCCCAGCCCGCGCCCTCCCGGCGCAGCGCGTCCAGCATCGCTGGATCCTGGGCGACGTCATGCCCGGCCAAGGCCGGCGGCTGGTTGAGGACTTCATGGGTCGGCGGCATGGGCGCATCCTGCTCTGGGGCCATCCGTCGCTGCCGGGCGGCAAAGATTCACGGCGTCCTGGCCCTTGTGACATTGAAACACGCTCGTGCCTGCGATGCTGGAGACCGGTCGGCCCGAATGCGAGGCGAGGAAATGGAACTGAGACGTGACCTGCTGACCGCCGAGATGCTCGACCCGGGCACGGGCGAGCCGGTCCGCACGACCATCGAGGTACGCGTCGATCCGCTGACCGGGCACAGCTCACGCGTCCTGCCCGAGCGTGGCCTGATGCCCGCCAGCGACTTCGACCTGGAGGCGTTTGCCTTCCAGACCCAGCCGAGCTGCCCGTTTTGCCCGGGCCGGATCGACCGGCTGACGCCTAAGCTCGCGCCCGCGATCCACCCCGACGGGCGCATCGCACGCGGCGAGGCGGTCTTGTTCGCGAACCTGCACGCGTACTCCTCGCACAGTTCGGTATCGGTCTACTCGCCCAGGCTGCACTACCTGCCGCTCGAGGAGATCACGCCGCGGCTGCTGACCGACAACCTGGCCACTCAGGTCGCCTTTGCCCAGGCGGTAATGGCCGCGGAACCGCGGTCCCGGTGGGCGTCGATCAACGCCAACCACATGCTGCCCTCGGGAAGCTCGCTGTTCCATCCCCACATGCAGGGGATCGTTGATTCCCAGCCGACCACCATGCAGCGCATGCTCGCGGCGGTCCCCCCGCAGCGCTTCGACGCCTACCTGGAGGCCGAGCGCCGCAGCGGTGAGCGTTTCCTGGGCGATACCGGGCGCGTCCGGTGGATCGCCAGCTTTGCTCCGATTGCCCCGGCCGAGCTGAGGGCGTTCATCGCGGGGGTTTCCTCGCCCGCCGAGCTGGACGACGATCTGGTCGGCGAGCTGGCCCACGGGCTGGCGCTGGCGCTGGGGGCTTACGCGGACATGGGGTTCCAGAGCTTCAACTGCGCGATCTACGGGGCGCCGCCGGGCACCGATGGCTACCCGCTGAACCTGCGCCTGGCCAGCCGCTCGAACCTGCGGCCGCTCTACCGCTCGGACTCGACGTTCCTGGAGCGCCTGCACTGGGAAGGCGCCGTCGACCTGGCGCCGGAGAACGTGGCCCGGCAGATCGGCGAGCGCTTCCAGGCGTAACGGTCCGGTGCGCCCGGCGAGTGGCGCTCAGGCTCGCGGGCCCATCGCGGCCACTACCAGCGTGACGGTGACCGCGACCTCGGCCAGAGCGCCGAGGACGTCGCCGGTGATACCGCCCAGCCGGCGCACCGCGTGCCGCTGCACGACGTAGGCGCCGGCCAGGCCGGCGACGAC
>JASHVM010000340.1:0-3161 GCA_030044595.1 Streptosporangiaceae bacterium | reverse complement strand
GCTCGGAACAGATCCTGCTGAGCCTGGAGGACGCCAACGCGTTCGTCGAATCGCTGGACCCCGGGCGGACCTGGTTCCGCTACCATCACCTGTTCGCGGATTTCCTGCGCCTGGAGTTGCGCCGGAGGCTGCCAGAGGAAGTGCCGGCGCTGCACCGGCGCGCGGCGGAATGGTTCACCGTGCACGGCCAGGCGGCCGAGGCCATCGGGCACACGCAGGCGGCGGGCGACTGGGCCGACGCGGCCCGGCTGCTCGCCGACTACTCCTTCAGCCTGATGCTCGACGGGCAGACCCAAACTATGCAGGCGCTGGTGCGGGCGTTCCCGCCGGGCGAGGACCATCCCGAGCTGGCCCTGGTACGCGCCACCGGCGACCTGGCCCAGGGACGCCTGGACGAGACGGCCGCGCACCTGGCGGTCGCCGAGGCGTACGCCGGGACGGCACCGCCGAGTCGCCGGCGCCGCCTGCGGGTGGCGGTCGCGTCGCTGCAGCTGTCGCTGGCCCGGCGGCGCGGTGACCTGGCCGGCGTGATCGAGCAGGTCAGGTTCCTGGCCTCGCCGCTAACCGGGCAGTCCGACGAGGACATCGCGCTGGGCAGTGACCTGCGCGCGGTGGCGCTGATGAACCTGGGGACCGCCGAGGCCTGGTCCCTAGGGCTCGAAGACGCCCGACTCCACCTCCGGGAGGGCGCCATCCTGGCCCGGGAAATCGGCCGGCCCTACCTGGAAGTCGGCTGCCTGGCCCAGCTCGGGTTCGCGTCGAAGATCGATCCGTTCGCCGTGACCCAGCGGCGCTGCCGCGAGGCGATCGCGCTGGCCGACCGGTACGGCTGGGGCACCGAACCGGTGATCGCGCCCGCGCTGATCACGCTGGCCGGCACGATGGCGTGGCTGGGCGACTTCGATGAGAGCGAGCGGTGGCTGCGGCGCGGCGCGCGGGCGCTGCAGACAGATACCGGACCGGACATCAGGCTGCTGCTGCACCAGACAGCCGGGGTACTGCACGCCGGCCGCCGCCGGCACCGCGAGGCGTTCGAGGAGTTCAGCGCGGCCGAACAGCTGCGATCGCAGCTGGAGGGATCGCACGCGCTAGCCAGCCAGGTGACCGGCTTCGTGCTGGCTGCGCAGGCCCGCGCCGGGATGACCGGCGAAGCCCGCGCAGCGCTGGCGGCGGTCGATGACGAGCGAGCCGGTTCCGGTGAGATCCGTGATGCCTGCGCGGTGATCTGCCTCGCCGAAGGCGATCCGGCCGGAGCCCTGGACGCGGTGCGGGACGTTCTCGACGGCTCGGCCCCGGTCGTCGGCTACGTCACGCTCGTGGAGGCGCAGCTGCTGGCCGGGCTCGCCCACCGTGAGCTCGGTGACCAGCGCGCGGCGAACCAGGCGGCGGAGCGTGCACTGGCCCTGGCGGAGGCCGACCGCCTGGTCCTGCCGTTCGCGATGACGGGGTCCCGGGAGCTGCTCGAGGCCCTGCCGCGGCATGAGACAGCGCACGCGGCGCTGCTCGCCGACATCCTCGACGTCCTGCGCGGCTCATCTCCGGCGGCCGGGAGGCAGCCGCCGCCGCAGGTCGAGGAGCTCAGCCCGGGCGAGCTCAGGGTGCTGCGATATCTCCCGACGAACTTGTCCCGGCCTGAGATCGCCGACCAGCTGTCCGTCTCGGTGAATACGGTCAGCACCCACGTCCGCAGCATCTATGCCAAGCTCCAGGTCGGCGACCGCTCCTCGGCCGTGCGGCGCGCCCGCGAGCTGCGGCTGCTGGCGGCTGGCCGCGCGCTAGCCCGGCGGTCACCGGATCCCGGTGATGCGGCCTCACCTGCCGGCCCGTGACCATGGCGGCATGGACCCGGCACCCGCCCTGTACATGATCCGGATCAACGGGCACCTCGGCGCCACGGTACTGTCTGCGTTCCCGGCCCTGGCCCCGCAGCAGCACGGCGCGCACACCGTGCTCACCGGCCTGCTGGACCGGTCGGCGCTGTACGGCGTGCTGGCCGAGATCGACGCGCTCGGCCTGGACCTGCTCGAGGTCCGCCAGCTCACCCCGGACGGCGAATCACCGGGATCAGGTGAGAGCCGCTCACCGTGACGGCCGCTAGCGTCCGGCGCGTCCGTATCGCGGCCGATACCACTAAAGGCAGCCTCGCCTTTACCGCAGCCGGATTATCCGCTGATCATTGACCCGAGCGGCCAGTATCGCCGCCAATTCATCAGAAACAGACGGAAGCCACCGGTGCGCGGGCAGTCACATGAGGGCTGCCGCGGAACTCAGGTCACCTGTACCGCGTCATCGTCCGAGGGTTGGTCTTGAACTCCCAGCCAGGCACGATAGCCGCGGCCAATATCGCGAGTGGCGCTATCGCCTTTACCGTCGCGGGATTGCGAGGTCGACTCATGATGAGCGGCACATACGCCGCCTTATCTGCTCAAGAAAGGCATATAGGAGATGAGCACGACCAAAGACATCCGCGGGGCAGTCAAGGCAGAGCTCGCGTTCGACCCGCTCGTAGACGACGCGGACATTCACGTCACGAACGTGAACGGGGATGTGGCCCTCAACGGCACCGTCCCGAGCTACCCGCAATACCTGGAGGCCGCCGCCGCCACGCAGCGCGTCACCGGGGTGGGGAACGTATTCAACCATCTCGAAGTGGCGCTGCCGGGGGCCGACTTCCGCGGCGACGCGATGCTGACCACCGCGGCCAACAACGCGCTGGCCTCGAACGTCACCGTGCCGGACGGGGTGGAGGCGACGGCACTGGACGGCAACGTGACGCTGACCGGCACCGTGAGCTTCGGCTCCGAGCGCGCCGCCGCCGAGCGGGCGGTCGCCGGGCTGACCGGGGTCCGCAACGTCAGGGACGACATCGACATCAGCTACGACGCCGACCCGGTCGACATCGACCTGCACGTCCAGGAAGCGCTGCGCCGCTCCGCGCTGGTCCCTGACGACAGCGACGTGGATGTGGCCACCAAGGGCAGCACCATCACGCTGACCGGCCACGTCCGGACCTGGGCCGAGCACGACGCGGTGGTCGACGCCGCCTGGATGGCCCGCGGTGTCCTCGACGTCCGCGACGACCTGGCCATCACCGGCTGACCGCCGAATCGCAGGACCACAGGGCCGGCGGCGGACCCGTAACGGACTTGTGGCACCTTGGC
>JASHVM010000339.1:0-4316 GCA_030044595.1 Streptosporangiaceae bacterium | reverse complement strand
AACAGGAACACGGTGGAGGCCCAGCACACGTGAGCGCGGGCCGACCAGCGCCTGGTCACCGGCAGCCAGACCAGGCTGGCGACCACCACGCCCGCGACCCCGGCCACCAGGTTGTGCTCAGTCACTCCGAGCAGCTTCAGCGCGAGGGTCGCCGCCGCGGCCAGCAGCGCCGTGCCGATTAGGGCGAGAACGAGCCGTCGCACGGCCGACCACGTCCCGGCGCGCCGATCGATAAGCCGCGCGGGCACGAACAGGCTCGCCGAGCCGAGCGGCGCAGCAACGAGCGCAGCCAGCAGCATCGCCTGAAGCATGCAAGCCCCTTATCGGTACGAATCCGCGGGTTGTCGTCGGTTCCCCCGTTACCCGCGCAAAGACAGATGAACAATGACGGTCGCGGGAAACTTCCGCTACCACCAGAAGCTGGTGCGGGAACCGCGGCAGGCACCGTGGCCCGTTCGGCCAAAAGAAAGGGAGCGGACGGTCAGTATCAGGCTTCGGGCTGCAGGACGATGTCGAAATTCGCCAGCCGGAACGGTCCATCGATCCCGTAGCGCGCGGCCTGTTCCGGATCATCGACCGGAACGAAGTCGGTGACCAGGCTCTTCTTGACCGCGAATACCGCGTCGGATTCGATGTAGGGGCTGCCCGCCACGAAGATGTGCGTGGTCAGCGCGCGATGCCCGGGCGCCGTCACGATGAAATGGATGTGCGCCGGGCGGTACGGGTGCCGTTTGGTCGCGTTCAGCAGTGCGCCGACCGGGCCGTCGGTCGGTATCGGGTAATGGCTCGGCACGATCGTCCGGAACCAGAACGCCCCGTTCTCATCGGCGGTGAACAGTCCGCGACCGTTGGCCTGGGGCTGTACGCCCGGCTGCTGCACGTCGTAGAAGCCCTGGTCGTTCGCCTGCCAGACGTCTATCTCGGCTCCGGGCAGCGCCGTGCCGTCGGCCGAGAGCACCCGGCCCTTGACCACGCAGGGGGGACCCGTCCGCACGAGATCGATGCTCTCGCCCAGCTCGCGGCGCGGGGAGGTCACCATGTGGAAAGGACCCAGCACGGTGGACTCGGTGGCGCCCGCGGTTTTCCTGTTATTGATGGTCTCCACCAGCATGGAAACACCGAACACGTCGGAAAGCAGGATGAATTCCTGCCGTTCGTCGTCGCACTTGTGACCGATCGCGGTGAGGAACTCGATGGCTCGCTCCCATTCGGCGATCGTCGGCTCGGTTTCCCTCACGAAGGCGTGCAGGTGCCTGGCCAGGCTGGTCAGCAGCTCGCGCAGCCGGGGGTCAGGCGTGAGCGCGAAGCTCTCGACGACCGCGCCGGCGGCCGTCTCCTCGGTGAAGTCGGTGGCCATGACCGCCAGGGTAAGTCCCGGCCCGGCCGCAGGTACAGCTCGGAGGTCGGCCCGAGATGGGCAAGCTTGTCGGGGTTGACCACGGAGCGGACCGCCTGCACCAGGCCGTCGGCGATGTCGAGCGCGAAGACGCTGACCACCCGGCCTTCGGCGTCGTAAGCCACCGCTCCGGGCTGGCCGTTGACCAGTGCGGGCTCACCGTACGCGCCCTCCTTCCGCGCCCGGCGGAACAACCCGAGCAGGAACCGGGCGACGCGTTCCGCGCCGTACGTCGGCTCGCGCACGGCCTGGCCTTTGCCGCCGCCGTCGCCGATCATGACCACGTCGGGCGCCAGCAGCTCGAGCAGCCCGCCCAGGTCACCCCCGCCGACCGCGTCGAAGAATCGGCGAGCCACCTCATCGCGCCGCTCGCGTGAGGCCTCGAAGCGGGGCTTGCCCTCGTCGATGTGGCGCCGGGCGCGGGCGAAGATCTGCCGGCAGTTCGCCTCCGTCTTGCCGGTGACCTCGGCGATCTCGGCGTAGTCGTAGCCGAAGACCTCGTGCAGCAGGAACACGGCGCGTTCGGTGGGCGTCAGGCTTTCCAGCAGGACCAGGAAGGCCATGGACAGGGAATCGGACATCTCGGCGCGCTCCGCGGGGTCGGCTGCGATCGCAGGGGCCGGCGCGCCTTCGACGAGAGGCTCGGGCAGCCAGGCGCCCACGTAGGCCTCACGCCGCACCCGGGCGGACCGCAGGTGGCTGATGGCCAGCCGGGTGGTGACCGTGGCCAGGTAGGCCTTGGGCGAGGTGACCCGGACGCCGTCGCGCAGCGCCCGGGTCAGCCGCAGGAAAGCCTCCTGGACGATGTCCTCGGCGTCGCTGACGCTCCCGGTCATCCGGTAGGCGATCGAGAACATCAGCGACCGGAACTGCGTGTAGTCCTCGGCTCCTCCGTCCCGGCGGTCCGGGCCGGACTCAGGCATTTGTTTCCTCCCTTGTGCCGTTGTCCCCCTCTACGACGCAGCGGGTCCGGCGGTCGTGACACTCGTGCTCACCCGCCCGAGCGCAGGTGCCAGGTGCGGGAGACGGGGCCGAGGTGGCGGAGCTTGTCCGGGTTGGCCACCGTCCGGATGGCCTGGACCTGGCCGTCGAGGACGTCGAACGCGATGACCGCGATGAGGCCGCCGCCGGTGTCGCTGACCAGCAGGCCGGGCTGCCCGTTGACCCAGGCTGACGTGAGCGAAACGCCGCGCTCGGCGGTCCGGGCCAGCTGGAAGCGGAGCACCTCGGCCACCCGGTCGCGGCCGACCACCGGCGTCATGTAGCTGATCTCCCCCTGGCCGCCGCTGTCGCCGTAGAACATGACGTCCGGCGCCAACCGCTCCAGGAGGCTGCTCATGTCCCCGCCCCGGGCCACGGAGAGGAACAGGCTGGCCAGTTCCTCGCCCTCGGCCCGTGACGTGCCGAACCGCGGCCTGCCCTCGTCGATGCGGTGCCGGGCGCGGGCGAAGACCTGCCGGCAGGCCGCCTCGGTCTTGCCGGTGATCTCCGCGATCTCGTGGTACTCGTAGCCGAATACCTCGCGGAGCAGGAACACGGCGCGTTCGGCCGGCGACAGGCTCTCCAGCAGCACCAGGAACGCCATCGACAGCGAGTCCGAAGTCTCCGCCAGCTCGGCCGGGCCTGGCGCACCGTCGTCCAGCAGCGGCTCGGGGAGCCAGGTCCCGACGTAGGATTCGCGCCGGACACGGGCCGAGCGCAGGTGATCGATGGCCAGCCGGGTGGTGATCGTGGCCAGGTACGCCTTGGGTGAGGTGGCCTGCGCGCCCTTGGCCAGGCGCAGAAACGCCTCCTGGACGATGTCCTCGGCGTCGCTCGCGCTGCCGGTCATCCGGTAGGCGATCGAGAACATCAGCGGCCGGTACTTGGTGTAATCGCTGCCGTCCACGATTGCTTTCCTCGCCTCTTCCTCGCCTCGACGTGGATCCCCCTGGTCCGTTAAGACGAGGAGCGGTCGCCTGCTGTGACAGCGCCGGCTGGCTGCCTGAGCCGGGCCGGCAGGGCTTCCTCGAGCCCGGCGGCGAGCAGCGGCACCCGCCACAGCGGCGGCGCCGACCCGGGGATACCGGCTAGTTCCATCACGGTCTGGACGGTGACCCGGATCAGCCGCCGGGCCCCGGCGAACATCAGGAACGCGAGCGGAAACTCGGCCAGCAGCGCAGACAGCACACTCGCCGTAAAGCCGCTTGAGCCGTAGCTCAGCGCCAGGTCGAACCACGCGTCGCAGAGCAGCAGCGTCCCGGTCATGATCATGAAGAAGATGACGATCTGGCGCTGGTGCCACGCGGCCCAGCCGGTCGCGGCGAACCCGAGCAGTTCGGCGATGTCGAGCCCGACCCACACGGCCCGCCAGTCACTGGAGGTATAGCGCCCGGGCAGGGTCAAGATGAGGATCGCGATCCAGCCGGCCAGCCCGATACAGCACGCCATCGTCAACAGCAGGGCGAACCGCCTGCGCCGCTGCACATGCGGATCCATCAGCGGCTGCGGCAAATCGATGGCGGCCAGGGTACGGGCCAGGTCACGCCGCTCATCTCGGGTCATCCGGCGTAGTTCAGCCTCATCCATCACAGCTTCATTCTGCGCCGGGTGGCCGTGCCGCCCGGCAACCGACGCCGCTTCCGGCAGCCCCGGACGCGGTCGCGCGTAAGCTGGGGAAAGTGAGCGACCTTGTTTACCTGGTCTTCGGCCCCTCCCCGGTCGGTTATACCGACGGCTGGGATCTGCAGCGGCGCGTTCACGCCCGGCGTGTAGCCGACGAGGTTCCGGACAGCTGCCTGCTGCTTGAGCACGAGCCCGTGTACACGGCCGGCAAGCGCACGGCGCGATCCGACCGGCCGTTCGGAGATCCCGGCGCGCCGGTCATCGACGTGGACCGCGGCGGCAAGATCACCTGGCACGGGCCCGGGCAGCTGACCGG
>JASHVM010000338.1:0-10544 GCA_030044595.1 Streptosporangiaceae bacterium | reverse complement strand
ATCTCGCACTCGATCGTGCCGTCCAGGTAGAAGTACCAGTAGAAGCCGTAGTCGTAGTTGCCGACCGTGGTGAAGTACGACACCACGAGCCGGCGCTGGCGGCGGGAGGCGGCCGAGCCGTTGAAGATATCGGTGTGCTTCCAGAGGATGCCAAAGTCCTCTTCGTGGACGCAGATCGCGTTCTGGATGACCTTCGGTTGGCCCGAGTCGTCGGTCACCGTCGCGTCCAGGTAGGCGATTTCGCCCAGGCAGTCACAGCCGAGCTCGAGCGAGTTGGCCCACTTCCCGACCAGGTACTCGCCAGCGTCGAAGTACGCCTGCCAGTAGCGGAACCGCGGGTCGCCGTACGGCACGACCATCTCGGGGATCGACGCCCGGTAGATCACCGGCCGCTCGCGGCCGCCGGAATGCAGGCTGATCTGGTGCAGCGTCAGTCCTTCGCGCGCGTCGAAACCGACCCGCATCGACCAGTCCTGCCAGCGCAGCGCGTACCCGTCCAGGGTGAAGCTCGGTCCGTCCGGCTGGGTGATCTCGACGGGCTTGAGCGTGGTGCGGTACGGGCCGCGGATAGCCTCGTCGTAGAGGCCGGACTCGGCGGGGACCGGCAGCTCGAACTCGTCGGTGATCTTGAAGACCTTCTTCTCGATCAGGTCGACGTACGCGGCGACGCCGTCGACCGGGTGGGCCCAGGCCAGGTCCTGCTCGTCGGCCTGGACGAACGCGAGCACGCGCACCATCCGCCGCCGGTCGTCGTCGGCCACGCCGAACACGCCCGCGGTGATAGGGGCGGTCTTGAGCTTGCTCATGTCGTGCAGGCCGCGGCGGGCCATGGCAGCGCGCCAGCCTGGGTCCGCCTTGACGATCTCGTCTACGGCGGCGAAGTCGCTCTCGATGATCGGCAGCTGGCCGTCGGTCCGCGGATCCAGCCTGCGCGCGCTGACCACCCGACGGCCCGGCAGGGAGACCACCACGTCGGTGGACTCGCCGGTGTCGGTGTCGATCAGGAACGCGCGCAGGCGGCGGTCGGCGGTCTGGGGGCTGTCGGGGGCCAGGACTTCGTCCTTGGGGGGTTCCGCCAGCCCGTAGTAGGCAAAGCGGGTCGGGCCGGCGAGCAGCCCGGCCGCGGCGATGATCTCCCTTCCGGCCAGGTACTCATCGGCGGTAGCCGGGTCAAGCGGATGCGGGGCAGGCGCGGGTGATGTGCCCTCCGTCCGGACGGCGGTATCGGTCACGATGAGCTATTCGTCGGCGACGATCGAGCCGACCCGGTCGCCCAGGCCGGGATCGCGCCTGACCAGCCACATCGCGTAAATGATGGACACCACGATGAGGCCCAGCCCGACCCACGGGAACCAGTCGTACGGCTGGATCGCCGGCGACGGGTTGAACAGGTAGTAGATGGGGATGCCGACCGCGACCACGCCGAGGGCCGGCAGCACGACGTGCTTGATCACGCTGAACTCGTCCGGCCGGTACTTGCGGTAGTAGAACGGCAGCGCCACGTTGGCCGCCAGGTACACGAACACGACCAGGATCGTGCCCATCGTGGCGGATTCGGCGAAGAAGTTCAGCGCGCTCAGGGCGTTGCCGGTCCCGCCGATCCAGTGGCCGAGCGCCCAGCCCAGGACGATGGCCGAGGCGATGCCGACGAAGGCGATGATGGCGTTGACCGGCGTGCGGCGGACCGGCTGGACCCGGCCGATCCATCTCGGCAGCAGACCCTCGCGACCGGCGTTGAAGATCAGCCGGCACTGGGAGTTCACCGCGGCGATGAGCACGCCGAGGGTGGAAGTGAGCCCGGCCAGGTAGGCGATGAAGGCCAGCCAGGCCCCCACGCCGTGGGCGACGGCGATGAACGGGATGAGGGGGGCCGTGAGCGCCGACGCGCTGTAGTGGAAGCCGCTGACGGTGGCGTAGGCCACCAGCAGGTACAGGACGGCCATGAGGGCGATCGACAGGAACACGGCCCGCGGCACGTTACGCCGGGGGTTGGTGGTCTCCTCGGCCAAGGCCGCCGAGTTCTCCCAGCCGATGAACAAGTAGACGGCGAGCGGGAAGGCGACGCCCAGGCCGCTGAAGCCGTTCAGCACCTTACTGGGCTCGAACGGGACGCCGGACAGGTGGCCGCCGTTCTTGATCAGCACGGCGATCGACACCACGAGCAGCACGGTCAGCTCGAAGGCGAAGAAGAACCCCGCCAGCTTGGTTGACACGGCCACGCCGCGGAACATCATGAACATGGCGCCGGCGGTGAAGAGGGCGGAGAAGATGATCCAGGGAACGTTCGTGCCCGTGTAGTACTGGATCATGATCGACAGGAACCCACCCGAGATGACCAGCACCGACGAGATCGCGATGATGTAGCCGGCCCCGGCCACCAGCGCGGTGGTCACCGCGCTGGTGCCGCCGAACGTCTTGCCCACGAACGTGATGAAGCCGCCGGTCGACGGGTGCGCCCGGGAGAACTGCGCAAGCGTGTTGCCGAGCAGGGCAATGGCGACGGCAGCGACGAGGATGACCAGCGGCGAGGCGAGGCCGGCCAAGAGCACCATGCCCGCGAAGCCGAAGTAGAAGCTGTAGGCCGGGCCGATGTTCGCCATCGTCGAGGCGGAGATGTCGACAAGGCCCAGGGCCCCGCGGTGCAGCCGCTCGGCGGATTCTGGCGCCTTCGTCTCGGTGAACGGGATGTGTGCCGCTTCGCTCATATGCTCACTCCCCTGACAGGCTATTTGTTAGGACTTATTTAGTACGTTTAGTAGGGATCATGCTCGTGACCGGGTTGACGGTCAACCATCGCCACAGGTCTCCCACATGATGAGTACACCGCTGCGATCCTTGACGCCGGCGGGCGCGGCCCGAAGGCTTTGATCCATGACGCGCAAGGTCGTCCACGTCGCCGTGAACGGGGTCACCGGCCGGATGGGGTACCGGCAGCACCTGGTGCGGTCGCTGCTCGCCATCCGCGAGCAGGGCGGCGTGCGGCTCGACGACGGCACCTGCCTCTACCCCGAGCCCATCCTGGTCGGGCGCAGCGAGGAGCGGCTGCGCGCCATCGCCGAACGGCACGGCCTGCGGCGGTGGACCACCGACGTGGGCGAGGTGCTGGGCGATCCGGCGGTCGAGGTCTACTTCGACGCCCAGGTCACCAGCGCGCGCGAGGCCAGCCTCATGAAGGCGATCGAGGCGGGCAAGCACGTCTACACCGAGAAGCCGGTGGCCGGCTCGCTGGCGGGCGCGCTCCGGCTGGCCCGGGCGGCCAAGGCCGCCGGAACCACCCACGGCGTGGTGCACGACAAGCTGTTCCTGCCCGGGGTGATCAAGCTGCGGCGCCTGGTCAGCGAGGGCTTCTTCGGGCGGGTGCTGGCGGTCAGGCTGGAGTTCGGCTACTGGGTGTTCGAGGGCGACGGGATCGCGGCGCAGCGGCCTGCGTGGAATTACCGGGCGGACGAAGGGGGCGGGATCGTGCTCGACATGTTCCCGCACTGGCAGTACCTGCTGACCGATCTGTTCGGCCCGGTCAGCGCGCTGTACGTGCGGACCGCCACGCACATCCCGCGCCGGTGGGACTCCGCCGGCCGCCCGTACGACGCGACCGCGGACGACGCCGCGTACGCGGTGCTCGAGTTCACCGGCGGAGCGTTCGCCTCGGTGAACTCGTCCTGGGCGGTCCGGGTCAACCGGCGCGAACTGCTCGAGCTGCAGGTAGACGGCACCAACGGCAGCGCGGTGGCGGGCCTGCGCCACTGCGCGGTGCAGCACCGGGTGTCCACGCCGATGGCGGTGTGGAACCCGGACCTCCCGGACCCCGTCGACTACCAGGCGCAATGGACGGACGTGCCGGACAACATGACCTTCGACAACGCGTTCAAGACCGAATGGGAGCTGTTCTTGAAGAGCGCGGCGGAGGCCCGGCCGTTCGCCTGGGACCTGACTGAGGGGGCCAAGGGCGTGCAGCTGGCCACCCTCGCGCTCCAGTCGTCGGCCGAGGGCCGGCGGGTCGACGTGCCGCCGCTGGCGGTCTGAGGTGACCGCTGCAATCACGCTGCCCGGCCGGGATCGGCCGCTGGTCATCCCGTCACCGGGGTGGGCGACGTGCTACGCGCCGCCGTCCTCGCGGCGGGTCTACGCGGCCGCCCACGTGGCCGCGTCTTCGGCTGAGGCCATCGACTGGGAGGCCACGCTGCGGTTCCGCGACCACCTGTGGGCGCACGGGTTCGGGGTCGCCGAGGCGATGGACACCGCGCAGCGCGGCATGGGCCTGTCCTGGGAGCAGGCCAGGGAGCTGATCGCCAGGTCGGCGGCTCGGGCCGCCGACCGTAAGGCGGCGCTGGCCTGCGGGGTCGGCACCGACCAGCTGGAGCCCGGCCTGCGCTACCCGATCCCGCGGATCATCGAGGCGTACGCCGAGCAGATGGCGTTCGTGCAGTCGACCGGGGCGGACGTGATCTTGATGGCGTCGCGGGCGCTGGCGGCCAGTGCCCGGGCGCCTCGCGACTACCTGGACGTGTACGGCGAGCTGCTGAAGCAGGCGGAGCGGCCGGTGATCTTGCACTGGCTGGGTGAGGCGTTCGACCCGGCGCTGCGCGGGTACTGGGGCAGCGCCGGCTTTGAGGCGGCCGCGGATACGGTGCTCGCGCTGATCGGCCGGGCCGGCGGGCGAGTGGACGGCATCAAGCTGTCGGTGCTCGACGCGGGCCGGGAGGTTTCGCTACGGCAACGGCTGCCCGCCGGGGTCCGGCTGTACACCGGGGACGACTACAACTACGCCTCCTTGATCCGGGGCGACGCGGCCGGGCACAGCGACGCGCTGCTCGGGGCGTTCGCCGCGATCGCGGCTCCGGCGGCGGCGGCGCTGGCCGCACTGGACCGCGGCGACCTGCCCGGGTACGACGCGGCGATGGCGCCGACGGTGCCGCTCAGCCGGGCGATCTTCGAGCCGCCTGTTTTCCGTTACAAGGTCGGCGTAGCCTTCCTGGCCTGGCTGAACGGGCTGCAGCCGCACTTTGCGATGCTGGGCGGGCTGCACCGGCAGCGGTCTGCCGCTCACCTGATCCGGGTATTCGAGCTGGCGGCCGCCGCGCGTGCGCTGGCCGATCCGGAGCTGGCTGTCGAGCGGATGAGCGGGCTGCTGGCCGCTTGCTCCGCGGCACCGGAGCA
The DNA here is from genome assembly GCA_030044595.1 of Streptosporangiaceae bacterium. Classification (GTDB taxonomy): domain Bacteria; phylum Actinomycetota; class Actinomycetes; order Streptosporangiales; family Streptosporangiaceae; genus Palsa-504. The sequence goes on along the minus strand of JASHVM010000338.1, from coordinate 5,387 downwards.
GCGGCCGTGACCGGCGAACTGGCGGCCCAGACTCCGGGCTCCCGCGGGACGGCCGGAATCGGGCTGGAACGGCTCTCGCTCAACCAGGCGACGGTCAAGCACCTCGGCCTGGCCGACGCCGTAGCGCTGTGCGTGCGGCACGAGATTCCGGCGATAGGGCTGTGGCGAGAACCGGTGGCGGAGACGGGGCTGGCCGCGAGCGCCGCCGCTGTCCGGGCCGCCGGGCTGCACGTATCCAGCCTGTGCCGCGGCGGGTTCTTCATTCAAGCCGACGCCGACGGGCGGCGGGCCGCGCTGGCCGACAACCGGGCCGCGATCGCCGAGGCGGCCGAACTCGGCGCGGACGCGCTGATCCTGGTGTGCGGGGGGCTGGCCGCGGGGAGCCGGGATCTCGGGCTGGCCCGCCGGATGGTGGCCGACGCAATCGCCGACCTGGTGCCGGACGCGCAGCGGCTCGGCGTCCGGCTCGGGATCGAGGCGTTGCACCCGATGTTCTGCGCCGACCGGTCGGTGGTCTGCTCGCTGGGCGAGGCGGCGGACCTGGCCCTGACGTTCCCCGCGGAGGCGGTGGGCGTGGTGGTGGACACCTACCACGTCTGGTGGGACCCGCGGCTGCGCGACGAGATCGCCCGCGCGGGTGGGCGGATCGTCAGCTACCAGGTCAGCGACTGGGTGCTGCCGCTGCCGCAGGACACCCTGCTGGGCCGCGGCCACCTCGGCGACGGCGTGATCGACTTCGGGCCGATCTCGGCGGCCGTGACCGCGGCGGGTTACCACGGTTACGTCGAGGTCGAGATCTTCAACGCCTCGGTCTGGGCCGCACCGCCGGACCTGACGGCGTTGACCGTTCGGGAACGGTGGCCAGAAGTCGCACGCGGGTCGGCGGGCGACCCGGTTTTCGTGGTGGATCCGGTCTTCGCGGTGGATCCGGGGGCCCGGAATGCACCCGATCCACCGCGAAGCCCTAAATCACCGCGATAATTCGGGTGATGGACGAGGTGCGGCCGCCGGAGGAGGATGCCGACGTCCCCGGGTTCTGCCGGGCGCTGGGCGTGCCAGGGCTGGCCGACATCCATACTCATTTCCTGCCGCCGCGGCTGCTGCGCCGGGTGTGGGAGTACTTCGATGCGGCCGGGCCGCTGGTGGGCGTCTCATGGCCGATCCGGTACAAGTGGAGCGACGCGGACCGGGTAGCGCACCTGCGCGCCATGGGCGTGCGGATGTTCAGCGCGCTGGCCTACGCGCACCGTCCGGACATGGCCGCCGACCTGAATACGTGGACGATGGCGTTCGCGCGGGCCACGCCGGGGTGCCTGGCCTCGGCGACGTTCTACCCCGAGCCGGGGGTGGCCAGGTACGTGCGCGGCGCGCTGGACGAGGGCGCGCGCATCTTCAAGGTCCACCTGCAGGTGGGCGGCTTCTCCCCGGCCGACCCGCGGCTCGATGAGGTGTGGGGCCTGCTGGCCGAGGCGGGGGTGCCGGTGGTCGTGCACGCCGGGCACGCGCCGGTGGGCACCGAGCACACCGGGCCTGGGCCGTTCGGGTCGGTGCTGGCGCGGCATCCGCGGCTGGCCGCGATCATCGCCCACATGGGGGCACCGGACTACGAGGCGTTCCTGCGGCTCGCCGCGGAATACGAGCGGGTGGCGCTGGATACCACCATGATCTTCACCGACTTCTTCGACAAGCTGGCTCCGTTCCCGGCCGCGGCGCTGCCGCTAGCGCGCGAGCTGGGACTGGCGGGCAAGGTGCTGCTCGGCAGCGACTTCCCGAACATTCCTTACCCGTACGCCCGGCAGCTCGCCGGGCTGACCCGGCTCGGGCTGGGCGACGCGTGGCTTCGCGCGGTCTGCTGGCAGAACCCGGCCGCCCTGTTCGGCGAGCCATGACCCGTACCAGGTGACGGACGCGAGACGCACGGATCGTTCGGGATAACGGGTTTTCGTCCCTGGCGGTTAGCGGTCGTCAGACAGAACCGGCTCCGGGAGGGTCCCCGCGTTGTGCTCCAGCAGCCGCCACCGGCCGTACCGGACGCCGAGTACCGACCACGAGCAGTTGGACAGCGGGCCCAGCACACCGAACAGCTCGTCCGGCATGCCGAGCAGCCGCGACATGCCCAGCCGCAGCGCGGCGCCGTGACTGACCACGACCGCTAGGGCGTCCGGGTCGGTCACCTGCTCGGCCACGGCCACGGCGACGCGCTCCAGCGCGGCCGCGACCCGATCGGCGACCGCGACCGACGGCTCGCCGTCCGGCGGAGTCCACGTCGCGTGCGCCTCCGGGTACCGCTCGCGGATCTCGGCGTCGGTCAGGCCTTCCCAGCTCCCGCCGTGCCGCTCGCGCAGGTCTTTGTCGAGGACCACGTCGAGCCCGGTCAGCCGGGCCAGCGGCATCGCGGTGCCCGCCGCGCGGCTCAGGTCGGAGGAGACAATCATGTCCGGGCGCAGCGCGGCGAGCAGCCTCGCCGCGCGTTCGGCTTGCGCCTGCCCGGTCTCATCGAGCGGAATATCGCTCTGGCCCTGAAACCGGCGCTCGGCGTTCCAGACCGTCTGACCATGCCGCCACAGGACCAGCCTCACCCAGTCGCTCAGCGCGTCCTCCCGGGGTCGAGCGGAGGAGCTTGGGACGGTCGTGCCCCGGGAGTGGCGCCCACCAGCTCGGGCAGCGGGATCTGGGGGCAGTCCTTCCAGATCCGCTCCAGCGCGTAGTAGATGCGTTCCTCGGCATGCTGCACGTGGATCACCACGTCGAGGTAGTCAAGCAGCACCCAGCGGCCCTCCCGCTCGCCCTCGCGGCGGACCAGCTGTGCGCCGGCCTGGCGCATCCGGAGCTCGATCTCGTCGACGATGGCCCGGACCTGCCGGTCGTTGGACGCCGAGCAGAGCACGAAGGCGTCGGTGATAACGAGCTGCTCGCTCACGTCGTAGGCGATTATGCCGTCCGCGAGCTTGTCCGCCGCAGCCAGCGCGGCGGTCTCCACAAGCTCGACGGCCCTCGGTGTGGCAGTCACGAGTACTTGCCGGCCTCCTTCAGTAGGCGCTGTTCCTTCTACTTTCTCACGGGAGGGCGTCCCGATCCCATCTCGCGAACGAGCTTCACGGCCGCGCGCCGAGCCGCTGCCGCCCGTCCGTGGCGTACAGCCCGCGTTTGGCGATGTACTGCACGACCCCGTCCGGGACCAGGTACCAGACGGGCTCGCCCGCCTCGACTCTGGCGCGGCACTCGGTCGACGAGATGGCCAGCGCCGGGATCTCGACCAGGCTCACCTTGCCGTTGGGCAGCCCCGCCCCGGACAACCGGTGCCCCGGCCTGGTACAGCCTACGAAATGCGCGAGACCGAATAGTTCGTCCGCGTCGTGCCAGGTCAAGATCTCGGCCAGCGCGTCGGCGCCGGTGATGAAGAACAGGTCGTCCTGCGGGTCCGCGGCAGCGCGCAGTTCGCGCAGCGTGTCGATGGTATAGGTGGGTCCCGGCCGGTCGATGTCGACCCGGCTGACGCTGAACCTGGGGTTCGACGCGGTCGCGATGACCGTCATCAGGTACCTGTCCTCGGCAGGCGAAACGAGCCGGTCATCCTTCTGATAGGGCTGGCCGGTCGGCACGAAGATGACCTCGTGCAGCGCGAAATTGTGCGCGACCTCACTCGCGGCGACCAGGTGGCCGTGGTGGACGGGATCGAACGTGCCGCCCATCACGCCGATCCGTCGCATGGACGGCGACATGCTAGTGCCCCCTCATGCCCTCGTATCGTACCGGCCCAACTAGCCGGCGAGAGGGCTACCATACGAGATATGACTTCAGTGCCAGATCGCGCGCGGGTCCGGCTCACCGGCATCTCCTCCCGCGCCTATGAGCATCCTGCGGACCGTTCGGCGCTGGTAGCGCTGCGCAAGCTCAGCGGGTTCGACACGCTGCTGCGCAGGCTGTTCGGGCTGTTCAACGAGCGGGCGTTCCGGCTGACGTACCTGGCGGGCAGCGTCCGGGTGTCCGAGCGCCAGTTCCCGCACATATTCGAGCTGGTCAGAGATGGTTCGTACATCCTGGACCTGCCGGACGTGCCGGAGTGTTTCGTCATCCAGAGCCCGATCGTGAACGCGATGGCGCTCGGCCGGGACCGGCCGTTCATCGTGATCACCACCGGCATGGTCAACCTGTATGACCCCGAGGAACTCAGGTGGGTGGTCGGGCACGAACTCGGCCACGTCCTGTCCGGGCACGCGGTGTACCGCACGATGCTGCTGTGGCTGATCCAGCTGGCCGCGCGGATCGCGTGGATGCCGATCGGCTACATCGGGCTGCGCGGCATCATCTGGGGGCTCGAGGAGTGGTTCCGCAAGTCCGAGCTGTCCTGCGACCGGGCCGGGCTGCTGGCCGGGCAGGACGTGGACGCCGGACGGCGGGCGCTTATGAAGCTGGCTGGCGGCGCGCAGCTGTCCGAGCTGAACCCGGACGCGTTCCGCGAGCAGGCCCAGGAGTACGACGCAGTGCCGGATCTGCGGGACAGCATCCTGAAGATCCTCCAGTTGCAGGGCAACACGCACCCGTTCTCGGTGGTCAGGTTCGCCGAACTCGACTACTGGGCCACGCACGGCGAGTACGAGCGCATCCTCGGCGGGGACTACCCGCGGCGCGACGACGACACCACCGCCTCGGTCGGCGAAGAGATCAGGAACGCGGCCAGGTCCTACCAGGACTCGTGGGCGCGTTCCCAGGACCCGCTGATCGGGATCCTCCGCGGCGTCACCGAGAGCGCGGCGCGGGCCGGCGGCGGGCTGTTCGACCGGCTCGGCCAGAACCGTGGCGGCAACCGCGGCGGCAACGGCGGAGACGACAACTAGCGGGCTCACCAGGGGCCGTCCCCCCGGGCTAACGGAGGATGACCAGATCGTCGCGGTGAACGACCTCGCGCTCGTACTCCTGGCCTAGCTTGCTGGCCAGCCACCTGGTGGAGCGGCCCATGAGGCCGGGGATCTCCGAGGCGTCGTAGTTCACCAGGCCGCGCGCGACGACGGCGCCGTTTTCGTCGAGGAGATCCACGGGGTCGCCGGCGTCGAAGGCGCCCTGCACCCCGGTGATGCCGGCGGGCAGCAAGCTGGCGTGCCGGGTTACCACCGCCTCCACGGCGCCCTTGTCGAGCTGGAGACCGCCGCGAGCCACCGCGGCGTGCTTGAGCCACAGCAGCCTGGTCGCGGGGCGGCGGCCGGTCACCGCGAAGTAGGTGCCGACCGCCTCGCCGGCCAGCGCGGCGGACGCGTTCGCCGCGTCGGCGACCACGGCGGGGATGCCGGCCGCGGAGGCGATCACGGCGGCTTCCACCTTGGTGGCCATGCCGCCGACTCCCTGGCCGGCAGCGCCGTGGCGGCCAGCGCCCTGGCCGGCCGTGCCCT
>JASHVM010000337.1:0-7183 GCA_030044595.1 Streptosporangiaceae bacterium | reverse complement strand
AGCGGCCCGCCCAGCAGCGGCCCGCCGGTCAGCGCTCCGCCGGTCAGCGCTCCGCCGGTCAGCGCTCCGCCGAGCAGGCGCCTGCCCGCCGGCGGAACCCGCGCGGCCAGGGCGAGCGACTGCGCGACGAGATCATCGAGGCGGCCAGCCGCCTGCTGGCCGACCCGACCGCGCCGCCGTTGACGCTGCGCGGAGTCGCCCGCGAGGCAGGCGTCGCCGCGACCTCTGTCTACCTGCACTTCGATGACATTGAGTCGCTCGTTCTCGCGGTCGCCGACCGCCGTTTCGGCGAGCTGGTCCGGCTGCAGGACGAGGCGCGGGCTGAGGATGCGGACCCGTGCCAGCGGGTCCGGGCCGGGTGCCTCGCCTATTGCGAGTTCGGGCTGGAGTACCCGGGCCATTACCAGGTGATGTTCACCAGCCCGCTGCCGTTGCCGGCGCACGTGACCCCCGATCAGTTCCCCGGGCGCAAAGCGTTCCAGCAGCTGGTCGACGCGGTGGCGGAGTGCACCGGCGCGGAGCCGGACGACCAGCGAGCGTCCTTCACCGCGCAGCTGATCTGGCAGCAGTTGCACGGCATCGTGAGCTTGCGCATCTCGCGGCCGAGGTTCCCCTGGCCGCCGCTCGCCGAGACGGTCACCGAGGCCGTCGACCGCCTGCTCGCCGGTGCCCGCAGCCGGTAATGCCGGACCCGCGGTGCACCCGCATTCCGCGCCGCCGACGCTGACATCACAGATCGTAACCGCTGGCTGATGACCGGGCCCGATCGGTGGCGCCGAGGCAGCGGGCTCTACCCTGAGCCCAGGAGGGACAGGCCATGAGCAAAACGACGGCGTCGGGTCTTGTCGTCGGCGTCGATATCGGGGGGACCGGGATCAAGGCCGCGCCCGTCGACATCTCCACCGGAAAGCTCGCCGCCGAGCAGATCCTGCTGCCCACCCCGTCGCCCGCGACGCCGCAGGCCATCGCGAGCGTCGTCGGTGAGGTGCTGCATCTCGTCGACGTGACCGGCCCGGTCGGCCTGGCCATGCCGGCGGTGGTACGGGGCGGGATCGTGGAGACCGCCTCGCACATCGACCAGACCTGGATCGGCGTCAACGCCGTGGACTTTTTCTCCAAGGTAACCGGCCGGCAGGTCGCGGTGCTGAACGACGCCGACGCGGCGGGAATCGCCGAAGTCAGCTTCGGAGCCGGACGCGGCATGGCAGGCGTCGTCGCCATGATCACCCTCGGCACCGGCATAGGCAGCGCCCTGTTCATCGACGGGACGCTGTTCCCGAACTCCGAGCTCGGGCACGTGCCGCTGCGCGGAGCCGCGGCCGAGAACTGGGCGGCCGGGTCGGTCCGCGAGCGCGACCAGGTGTCTTGGGACGAGTACGCCCAGCGGCTGCAGGCCTTTTTCGAGCTGGTCCAGACCGTGCTGTGGCCGCAGCTGATCATCATCGGCGGCGGCGTCAGCGACAGCGCCGACAAGTTCCTGCCCTTGATCCAGCTGCGGACGCCGATCGTCCCGGCCCGGCTGCGGAACCACGCCGGAATCATCGGCGCCGCCATGTTCGCACCGAAGGAGTAACGGCCGCTTTCCCTAGGAAGTTCACCGACAAGATGCAGTAGGGAGCGACATGCACCACGAACTCGAGACTCTGGCCGGTCCCGACGCCGTGGCCCGGGCCGGCGCGGCCTTCGTGGCCGAGCGTGCCCGCGCCGCGGTCGCGGCCAGCGGCAGCTTCCACTTCGCGGTCAGCGGCGGGCACACGCCGTGGGCGATGTTCGCCGAGCTGGCCTCGGAGGCCGTCCCCTGGGATGCGGTGGTCATCTACCAGGTGGACGAGCGGGTGGCTCCGCCCGATGATCCTGACCGCAACCTGACCCACCTGAACAAGGCGCTGGGGTCGGCTCCCGCGCAGGTGCGGGCCATGCCGGTCAACGAGCCCGACCTGGCCGCCGCCGCGGCCAGCTACGCGGCCCTGCTGCCCGAGAACTTCGATCTGGTCCACCTGGGCCTTGGCCCCGACGGGCACACCGCCTCGCTGGTCCCCGGCGATCCGGTCCTGTCGGTCACCGACCGCCTGGTCGCCCTCACCCAGCCCTACCAGGGACGGGTGCGGATGACGCTGACCTACCCCGCGCTGGCGCGGGCGCGCCAGCTCCTCTGGCTGGTTACCGGCGCGGACAAGAAGGAGCCTTTGACCCGCCTGCTGGCCGGTGACACCACGATCCCGGCGGGCCGGGTCGAGGCCGCGGCGTCCCTGATCATGGCCGACCGTGCGGCGACCTGAGGATCCGGTGCCAGGCCAGTCAGATGTCCCGCGGGGCGTCGAGCGGGAGAAGCAGGTCGCCGCGGAGGCCGCGGCAGGCCTCGTCGAGAGCGGCATGACCGTCGGCCTCGGTACCGGCACGACGGTGGCGTTCCTGCTCCCGGCGCTGGCCCGCCGGTCACTCGACATCGTGTGCGCCGCCACCTCGCCGCGCACCGAGCACGCCGCGCGCGAGCTGGGCCTCAGGATCGAGGACCTGGCGAGCATCGACCGCTTCGACATCACCATCGACGGCGCGGACCAGATCGCGCCCGACGGCTGGCTGGTCAAGGGCGGCGGCGGCGCGCACACCAGGGAGAAGATCATCGCCGCGGCCGCGGGCCGGTTCGTCGTCATCGCCGACTCGAGCAAGCCGGTCCCGGCGTTGCACAGCCCGGTCCCGCTCGAGCTGCTCTCGTACGGACTCCGCGCCACGATGCGCCTGGTCGCCCCGGCCACGCTGCGCGACGTCCCGCTCAGCCCGGACGGCGGCGTGATCGCCGACTACCGCGGGCCGGTCGAGGACCCGGGCGCGCTGGCCGCCCGGCTCTCGGCCACCCCCGGGGTTGTCGACCACGGGCTGTTCCCGCCGCAGATGGTGGCCACCGTCCTCGTCGGCCGGGGGGAGTCGGTCGACCGGACCGACTTCGAGCACATCGCGCCGGCCAGGTCGATCCCATGACGCAGTGACTCCTGTCGACCTACCGGACCAACCTGGAGGCAACATGGCCCCCCCGCCCATCCGACTGTTCCTGGCCGACGTCGACGGCACGCTGGTCACCAACGACAAGATCCTCACCGATCGGGCCATTGCCGCGGTCGGGAAGCTGAGGCAAGCCGGGATCATCTTCGCCATCACCAGCGGCCGCCCGCCCCGCGGCATGTCCATGCTCATCGAACCGCTCCAGCTCACCACGCCGATCGCCGGGTTCAACGGCGGCGTGTTCGTCCATCCCGACATGTCTGTCATCAAGCAACAGGTCATACCCGACGACGTGACGCCGACCGTGATCGAACTGATCGGCACGCACGGGCTCGACGTATGGGTCTACCGGGGCGCGGACTGGTTTATCCGGAATCCGAAGGCCCCCCACGTGGCCCGCGAGACCTGGACGGTCAAGTTCGACCCGACGGTGGTCGACAACTTCGCCTCGGTATCGGACGGGGTAGCCAAGGTCGTCGGGGTGAGCGATGACTACGACGCGGTCCAGAAGGGCGTGGACGCGGTGCGCGAGCGCCTGGGCGACCACGTGTCGGCGGCCAGGTCTCAGCCGTACTACGGCGATGTCACCAACCCCAACGCCAACAAGGGCGGCGTGGTCCGTTTCCTCTCCGACACCTACCAGATCCCCTCCGAGCAGATCGCCACGATCGGCGACCAGCCCAACGACGTGCTCATGTTCGCCCACTCCGGACTCAGCATCGCCATGGGTAACGCCAGCCACGAGGTCCAAGAAGCCGCCCGCCGCGTCACCACCTCCAACCAGGACGAGGGCTTCGCCAACGCGGTCGAGCGGTTCGTCCTGCCCAGAGCGCCTCGCTAACCACCACCACGACGGACCATTCACGCTGCTCTGGCCACGACGACGGTCAGGGCTGGCGGCGGGCCCGAGCGCGCCGCTTGCCCTCGTGCATCGCCTGCACCCTGGCCACCGGGATCGCCCGGCCCTCCTCCACCAGGTCCGAGCTCGGCTCCTGCGGCGGGGGCATCTGGTCGGCCCACGGATCGCCCCGGCCGATCAGGCCGGGGACGGTATGCACGGTGAAGTCGGCCGGGGTGATGTCATCGAGGCCATCCCAGGACACCGGGAACGACACCGGCACCCCCGGCCTGGCCCGCGGGCTGTAGGCCGCTACCACGCTGGCCCCGTAGGACCTGGTCGAGTCCAAGAAGACCTTCCCTTTCCGCTCGGACCGGACGAACGCGGTGGTGACCAGCGCGGGGTCAAGCCGTTCAGCGCGCGCGGCCACCGCCCTCGTGGCCGCCGCCGCCTCCTCGCTGCTCGCGTCGGCCGGGACGTACACGTGCAGCCCCTTCGACCCGCTGGTCTTCACCCCGCCGACCAGGCCGACCTCCGCCAGCGCCTCGCCGACCAGCCGGGTGGCCGCCACCGCCTGCCCGAACGGACCACCGGGCGGCGGATCGATGTCCAGCACCATGTAGGTCGGCCGGTCCATCTGGTCGGCCAGGAACAGCGTGGGGTGGTACTCCACCGCGCGCTGGTTGGCGAACCAGATCAACGTGCGCCGGTCGTTGCACAGCGCGTAGCGGACCTGGCGCTTGGACGACTCCGCCCACAGCGTCACCGTGCGCAGCCACGGAGGCGCGTAGTCCGGCACGTTCTTCTGCATGAACGGCTGCTGCCCGGCGCGGACCCGGACGACCGACAGCGGCCTGTCCCGCAATTCCTTCAGGATCTGGTCGGCCACGGCGTCCAGGTAGTCCACCAGATCCCGCTTGGTCGCGCCCGCCCCGTCGAACAGCGGCTCGTCGAGGTTGGTCAGCGCGACGCCCTCCCGCTCCGGCGTGCCCATGGGTCCCGTATACAGGGTTCCGCGGGCCAGCACCACCGCCCGTTCGGAAAAAACAGGGTTTTGGCCGTCGCCGGGCGGCGGAATACGCGCGGGCGGCCCTCCCGGGCGGCACGCTAGTGTGAGGGCGGACAGGACGCGGCGGGAGGGAAGCGGACCATGGCGTTCGGCGGATGGCCGGAAGAGGCGCTGGACTTCTACGACGGGCTCGCGGCCGACAACTCCAAGTCCTACTGGACCGAGCACAAGGCCGCCTACGAGGAGAAAATCCTGCGCCCGATGACCGAACTCACCGAGGAGCTGGCCGCGGAGTTCGGTGAGCCGAAGATCTTCCGGCCGTACCGCGACGTCCGGTTCAGCCGCGACAAGTCGCCCTACAAGACCCATATCGGGGCGGTGATCGGCGACACGGGCTACGTCCAGCTGTCCGCCGAGGGCCTCGGGGCCGGGGCCGGCATGTGGCAGATGGGCCCGGAGCAGCTGGCCCGCTACCGCGAGGCCGTGGCGGGCGACGGTCCGGGCGCCGAGCTTGAGGAAATCATCGCGATCATCGAGAAGGCCGACGTCACCGTGCACGGGCACGGTGCGCTCAAGTCCGCGCCCCGCGGCTTCCCGGCCGACCATCCCCGGATCGCCCTGCTCCGGTACAAGGGCCTGACCGCCTGGAAGCAATGGCCCGTCGAACCCTGGCTGGAAACCGCCTCGGCCAAGGACCGCGTTAGTTCATTTTTCCGAACGACGCTCCCTCTTTGCTCCTGGCTCGCCGATAACGTCGCCCGGTGAGGGCGCCGACGGCGGCTTTTGCCGCCCCGTGAGCCGGGCGTACCCTTACTGCTCGGGGTACGCCAACTCTGCAAGGGGGCCGGTAGTGAGCGAACCTGACGAGTCCCTCCGCGTTTCCGACGCCGAGCGTGACGCGACCGTGCGGACGCTGGGCGACAACGCCGCGGTCGGCCGCCTGACCCTGGACGAGCTCGAGGACCGCGCCGGCCGGGCCCTGGCGGCCAGGACCCGCGGCGAGCTAGCCGCCCTGACCAGCGACCTGCCCCGGGAAGCGTCGGCCGCGCCGGGCCCGGTGACGCCCGCCCCGGCGCGCAAACCGGTGCGCTGGATGGTCGCGATCATGGGCGGCTCGCACCGGCGCGGCCGGTACCGCGCGGTCGGCAGCATCAACGCCGTCGCGATCATGGGCGGTGACGAGATCGACCTGCGCGAGGCCGAGATCGAGGGCGGCGAGCTCACGGTCAACCTGTTCGCGCTGATGGGCGGGTCGAACGTCTACGTCCCCGACTCCGTCGAGGTGGAGGTGGGCGGTTTCTCGCTGATGGGCGGCTACGAAGAGATCGGTACCGAGCGCCCGCGCCCGGGCGCTCCGCTCATCCGGATCCGTACCTACAACCTGATGGGCGGCGCGAGCATCTACCGGGTCCCGCCGCAGGCCCGCGGGCGGGGCCTGAAGGAGGCCCGCCGGCTGGCCAGGGCGGCCGGGCGCGGCGAGCTGCCCGCGCCGACCTAGACACCCGCGCGGCCGCTGTGCTCCTCGGCTAGCACGCCGCGCACGTGCGCGAATTCGGTCTCGTACCCGTATGCCGACATGTCGGCCGAAAACCGGTTGTCTGACCGGCGGTGACGACGGGAACATGTGGCATGGTCTTGGTGCGCGAGGCGGTCTCGGGGGACTGGCAGGTCCTGCGCGACATCCGGCTGGCCGCGCTGCGGGACGCGCCGGAGGCCTTCGGGTCGACCTACGAGGACCAGGCCGCCTACGTGGAGGCGGACTGGCAGCGCCGGATCTCCCGCGGCGGCACCTTCCTCGCCTACGTCCCAGAAGTCTGCGCGTCCGAGCCGGCCGGACTGGCCGGCGGCTACCAGCAGAACCCGGGCACGGTGGAGCTCGTGTCCATGTACGTCCGGCCGCGGGCCCGCGGCCGCGGCGTCGGCGAGGCGCTCGTGGCGAGAGTGATCAGCTGGGCCAGCGCGCGGAACGCGAGATCGGTGCACTTGTGGGTCACCGAGGCGAACTCCCCGGCTCGCCTGCTCTACGAGCGCTGCGGGTTCTGTCTGACCGGCGAGCGCCAGCCCCTGCCGTCCGACCCGGGCATCGGCGAACTCGGCATGGCCCTTCCGCTGTGACGCCCGCGCGGGGCCGAAATCTCGGCTTCACGCTTCTCGCTCGCTGACCAGGCAGACCTTGCCGAACTCCGCTCGTACGCCCACCAGGCGTACCGGTCGGCGTCCGGTGAACCGCTGGAGCGCGTCCAGCGCGGCCCGTTCGATCGCCGGCGCGTCCGAGCTGGGGGAGGGGAGCGGCACCCCGTGGGTCTCGGTGATGAAAGGCGCGTAGCGCACTTTCA
>JASHVM010000336.1:0-6313 GCA_030044595.1 Streptosporangiaceae bacterium | reverse complement strand
CGTCGCGATGATCGGGAGTCCGCCCCGGACCCCGGCCGGCACCCTCGCGCTCGGCGGCGGGGTGCCCGGGAGCGTCGTCTCGAGCCAGGCTCCGGGCTCCGCCGGCGCGTCGTCACCGGCTCACAGGGCCGCCGGCGGGAAGGGCACGCCGACAGCCCCGGTACCGGGAAACGGGTCCAAGCCGGCCCGGGGAACCGCGTCGCCACAGGCTAAGCCCTCTGCCCGGGCGGCGGCCTCGTCATCGTCGTCCTCCTCCACGTCGCCGTCGCCGTCGGCCTCGCCCTCGCCGTCGCCGAGCAAGGGCACCTTGGCCGTGACGCGGACCAAGCTGGCGCTCTCGGCCGTGAAGGGCAAGGCGGCGAGAGGGACGTTTCGCCTGGCCGCGGTGGGCGGTCCGGTCAGCGATTACGTGATCAGGGTGCCGGCCGGCGTGGCCGGCAAGGTGACGGTGGCGCCGGCCAGCGGATCACTGGCCTCCGGCGGCCTGGTGACGGTGACCGTGACCGTGAAGAGCCTGGTCGCGCTGGACACCAAGGTCACCGCGGAACCGGGCGGCCTTGTCATCACCGTGGCGTTCAGCATCAAGGCATAGGCCGGAGGCGCTCGCGCGCGGCCAGGAACAGGTCGAGTTCGGCCCGGGACGGGGAGGTAGCCGGCCCGGAGCGGGTGACGGTCAGCGCGGCGGCCGCGTTGGCGCGGCTGGCGGCGTCACCCGGCGACAGCATGGCGGCGAGGCCGGCCAGGAACACCCCGGAATGGGCGTCGCCCGCCCCGGTCGTGTCGACCGCGTCCACGGCGGGGGCGGGGATGAGGCCGAGCGACAGGCTGGCCTGGTTCGCCGGGCCGGCCACGCGCAGCGCGAGCACGCAACCTGACTGGCCCGCTCGCACGATGACGCCGTACCGGCCGGTGCGCCTGGCCAGCCGCCGCGCCGCCTCGGCCGGGTCGTCGGCGCCGGTGAGCAGGGCGGCTTCCCGCTGGTTGCAGCTCCACCAGTCGCACCGGCTCAGTACCGGGCCGAGGACGGCTTCGGGGATGTCGGCGACCAGCGGGCCGGGATCGATGAACAGCAGCACCTCGGGCGGCAGCAGGGCGGCCCAGGCGCCGAGGATCGCGCCGGATCCCGGCGCGACCAGGCCGTAACCGGACACGTAGACGGCATCGCCGGCTCGTACCCGGACCCCGTCCCACGCCCCGGGCTCGCGGAGCGCCTCCGCGCCCAGGCTGGTGACGAAGGTGCGCTCACCATCGGCCTCCACCAGGGCGACGTCGAAACCGGTGTCCGCGTCCGGGTCGGGCGGGCGGAGGATCGTGATGCCCTCCGCGCCCAGGACGGCGCGGACCTTATCCCCCCACGGCCCGGTGCCGTGACCGCCGGCGTACACCACGGGCAGGCCCTGCCGGGCCGCGGCGGCCATGATGTTGAACCCGCCGCCGACCTGGACGGACGAAGATCCGGCGAGCATGTCCCCGCCGCGCTCGGGCAACGTGGGCACCCACATCAGCAGGTCCACGATGGCCTCGCCGGCGAAGACCAGCCGGTCCAGGGACCGGCCCGGCCGCCGGCTCACCGGGACGCTCCCCGCGGGTTCTCGGGTCGCGCGCGCAGCGCGCACAGGTCATCGGCCAGTCCGGCGAGCCCGAGGCCGTGGGCGTCGATGACGGCGATCGCGTCCGGCGGGAAGGCCGCGACGCCCTGGCAGGCACCCGCGATCGCGCCTGCCATCGCCGCGATCGTGTCGGAGTCCCCGCCGAGCGAGGCGGCCAGCAGGCAGGCCTGCCAGGGGTGGCCCGGCACCGCGGCCAGCACCGCGAAGGCGGCCGGCACCGATTCCTGGGGGGCCAGGCTGGTCCCGACCAGCGTGCAGATGAGGTCGGCGGCCGCGGCCTGGTCCCGGCCCGCGACCAGGCTGACCGCCCACGCGATCCGCGCGGCTACGTCGGCACCCGCGACCCAGTGGCCGCGGTGCGCGGCGATCCGCGCGGCCTCGATGGCCAGCGTCGTGGCGTCGGTGATCCCGGCGCCGGAGACACCCGCGCTGACCGCGGCGGCCACGGCCGCCGCGCCGGCCAGCGCGATGCCGGTGTTGTGCGTGACGCTGCTGGCGGCCTCCACCTGGTCGACCAGGCTCGTCAGGCTGGCGGGGTCAGCGGGATCCAGGGCGACCGCGATGCCGACCGGCGTGATGCGCATTGCGGCGCCGTTGGTATTGCCGGAGGCGCCCGCCTGATCCGGGGGCGCGCCCGCGAGCACCGCGGCGACGGCCCGTTTGGTCGAGGGCCCGAGCAGGTCGAGCGAGCCGCGTTCTGCCATAGCGTGCTCCCAGCTGACCAGGGCCGCGGCCAGCTCGCGAGGGTCTATCGTGCCGTCCCCCCTGACCAGCAGCCTGCCGAGCAGGACGGCCTGCTCGGTGTCGTCGGTGATCGCGCCGGCGGGCAGGCCCGCCGCGATCGGGTGCCGTGCGGGCGCGGGCTCGAAGCCGCGCAGCAGCCGACCCCAGCGCTCGCGTATCTCCGCACGCGACAGCGTCTGGGTGGGCATCCCCAGCGCATCCCCGATGGCCAGCCCGTACAGGGCACCCCGGCCGCGCGCGCAGGTGTCAGAGGACGTGGCTGCCGTACATCTCGCCTAGGGGGTCGGCGAGCAGTTCGAGGCGCGCGCCGTCGGGGTCGCGGAAGTACAGCGACACGCCGCTTTCCTCCTGGTACGGCACCCCGGCCGCCTCCAGGTTGCGGCGCAGCGCGGCCCACTTCTCCGGCGTCACCGAGATCGCGATGTGGTGCAGGCCGCCCAGGACTTCCATGTAGGGGCCGAGATCGAGGCCGGGGAAGTCGAAGAAGGCCAGCAGGTTGCCGTGGCCGACGTCGAAGAAGAAGTGGTTGGACCCCCGGTAGTCCCGGTTCTCGATGATCTCGGTCAGCGGGAACTCAAGTACTCCCTGGTAGAACCGGATGGTCTGCTCCACGTTGGAGCTGAGCAGCGCGGTGTGGTGGATCCCGCGCGCGCTGCTCGGCGGCCGGTCGGCCTTGATGTATACGTCGTGCAGCCGCGCACGCTCGGCCTCGATACCGGCGAGGTCCATAGGCCAGACGCCCCTTAGATCCGGAAGAACGAGTTGAGGAACCTGTCGGCTACCGCCCGATCGCCCCTGATGGTTCCCGCGTTCACCCGCCCGAACGCGGTCAGCACCAGGCTCCCGGGATCGAACTCGATCACCGCGGGCTGCCCGGACACGTCCTCCTGAGCGTAACTCAGGCCGTCGACGCCGATGCTCACCAGGTAGTCCTTGGCGTTGCGGCCCGAGACGCGGATACCGACCGAGAAGGGGTCGATGTCGGGCGGGATGTCCGTGGTCGCCTGCCACAAGATGAACATCAGCGGAGCGAGCAGGTCCGCGGTGTCGCCCGTCAGCCCGTGCGCCCGGCCGGTGCCCTGGCGGATGTCCCAGCCGTGCACGCCGTAGTCCACGAGCTGGAACCACGGGTAGAAGAAGGCCGGCAGCGGCCCCATGTACTTGTGCCCGACCGTCTGCCCGCCCCACTCGTCCGGGCCGAGAGCCTGGCTGATCTCCATCATCTTGTCGAAGTCCGAGCGCAGCCGGGCGACCGCGTCGGCCTGATGCAGGCCGCGGTACTCCTTGGCGCCCTCGTCGAGGCGGTGCTGCATCACCCTGAGGCCGAGCGGCTCGTCGACCGCGAGCCCCTCGCGGACCGCGTCGAAGCCGATGAAGTAGCTCTCGGTCACGTCGATCAGGTGGCCGACGACGTCCCTGACTTCCCATTCCGTACAGGCCGTCCTGGCGGTCCAGGGGCCGTTCGCGGCCATCTCGAACAGCGCGTCGGCTTCCTGCGTGAGGACCCGGAGCAGGTTGTCCTTGGCGGCGTAATTGGTCGCGTCCCACTCGTTCATGACGACCTCCATTGGTCGTGGGTTCGCATTCCGAACGGAAGTTCATCACGCGAAACCCTAGAACTTGAAGCCGTCCAGGGTCAACGGGCAGAACGGGCAGAACGGGAACCGATTGCGGCACGCGCGGGGAAACGCTATCGACCGTGGTCAAGCGAGGCCAGCAGGGCCGGCAGTCCCGGCGGAGGGCCGTGCTCGATCAGCCGGCCGAGCGCGGCCGTGTCAAGGTGGCAGGCGACCAGGTCACCGAGGACGTCCAGCCGGGCCTGCCGGACGGCGGCGAAGTCGGTGTCGGGGGCGGGGGTGAAGTCGCGGCCGGCCAGCGCCGCCACCTCGGCGAGGAACGCGCGCCTGAACTCGTCGTTCTCGAGCACGCCGTGCCAGCTCGTGCCCCACACGGCACCGCGGCGGCAGCCGTCCAGGAACGGCTCCGACCCTATGCCCGCCGGGTCGGTGACCTCGGCGATCCCGTGGTGTATCTCGTACCCGGCCACCGGCGCGCCGAGCGCGCGGCCGGCCGGGCGGCCCAGCCGCTTGGCCGCCTCGAACCGGACCCGGACCGGCAGCACGGCGAGCCCGGCCACGCGGCCCTGCCCGGATTCGACCGGATCATCGATCTGGTCGGCCAGCATCTGGTATCCGCCGCAGATGCCCAGCACCGGCCGGCGGCGACGGGCCCGGTCCACGATCGCGCTGGCCAGCCCGCGTTCCCGCAGCCAGGCCAGGTCGGCCACGGTGGCCCGGGTTCCGGGCAGTACCGCCAGGTCCGCGTCGGCCAGCTCGGCCGGGTCGTCGGCGAACCGGACCAGTACTCCGGGCTCGGCGGCCAGCGCGTCGACGTCGGTGAAGTTACTGATCCGCGGGAACCGCACGACCGCGATCCGGAGAAAATCTTTTGGCCCGAACGGACCGTGGTGACTGCCCCGCCGGACCGGGACGGCGAGCGCGAGGGAGTCCTCGGCGTCCAGCCACAGGCCTTCCCGCCAGGGCAGCACGCCGAGCACCGGCCTGCCGGTGAGCCGCTGCAGCATGCTCAGCCCGCTGTCGAGCAGTTCGGCGGCGCCGCGGAACTTGTTGATGACGAACCCCGAGATGAGCGCCTGGTCGGCCGGGGACAGCAGCGCGAGCGTGCCGTACATGGCCGCGAACACGCCGCCCCGGTCGATGTCCCCGACGATGATGACCGGCAGGCCAGCGGCCCGGGCCAGGCTCATGTTGGCCACGTCGTCCGCACGCAGGTTGATCTCGGCGGGGCTGCCCGCCCCCTCGCAGATCACCACGTCGTAGCGGTCGCGCAGCCGGGTCAGGCTGGCCAGCGCGACCTGCCGGAGCCGCGGCGCGTGCGCGCGGTAGCCGACCGCATCCGCTTCGGCCTCCGGATGACCGAGCACCACCAGCTGGCTGCGCCGGTCGCTGCCCGGCTTGAGCAGCACCGGGTTCATGTCCGCCGTCGGCTCTATACCCGCCGCGGCGGCCTGCATCGCCTGAGCGCGCCCGATCTCGGCGCCTTCGGCCGTCACGAACGAGTTCAGCGACATGTTCTGCGCCTTGAACGGCGCCACCGTGACACCCTGCCGGGCCAGCCACCGGCACAGCCCCGCCACCAGCGCGCTCTTACCCGCGTCGGATCCGGTTCCGGCTACCAGCAGTGCCCCTCGCACGGGTGCAGGTTATAGTGCCGGGGCACGGCAGCGGCAAACCCCGTGAGCATGGGGTCCGGGGCGTCGTCCCCGGAACCGGGCCGGGGGTACGGGAGCGGGAAGCTCCGTGAGCGGGGGGCCTGGGGGGCGTCCCCCGCGACGATACCGCCATGTTTGACCGAGCCCACGGGGGTAGCTGAACAGCCAGTCCTCAGAAGGAGGCCTAAATGCTGTTGATGATAATTGCCCTGCTGGTCATCCTGGCTGTCGCGGGCGCCGGATTCGCCCTTCACGTGCTGTGGTGGGTGGCCATCGCGGCGCTGATCATCTGGCTGCTTGGATTCATCTTCCGGCGGTAGGCCGGACGAGCGCGACGAGGACCGCCAGGCCGACGGCGGCCACGGTGACCGCCTGGGACAGGCGGATCGCGCGGCGGATGTCAGGCGGTTCCGGGGCACGGCCCTCCCCCAGTTCCGGGCGGATCTCGGTGACGCCGCCGTAGGCGTTGGCTCCTCCCAGCCGGACGCCGAGCGCACCCGCGAAAGCGGCCTCGCAGCGGCCGGCGTTCGGGCTCGGATGGCGTTTGCCGTAACGGAGCACGGTACGCAGTGCCGATGCGGCGCGTGCGGGGGCGGGATGTCCCTCGGCCGGTGGGACCCGGGCGCACCCCGCCGGCGGGGGGGCCACCGGGGCATCCGGTGCGGCCGAGGTTTCCGGTGGCGCCGGCGTTAGCGTGTCCCCCGGCACGACAGGCGCGCACGCGATC
>JASHVM010000335.1:0-3674 GCA_030044595.1 Streptosporangiaceae bacterium | reverse complement strand
CCCCGGCCACCAGCCGCCGTTGCTCGCCCAGCTCACGGTGGCCCCGACCAGCCCGCCCACGACCGGGCCGAGGACCGCGGCGCCCAACACGAACTGGGCCAGACCCAGGCGGGTCGAGAGGTCCGGCCGCCGTCCCCCGCAGAGCCAGCGGACGAACGACGCGCCGGCCAGCGGCTCCACCGCGTTGGCCAGCGCCGACGCCAGCGCCACCGCAAGCGTCAGGTGATGCTGCAGGTCGACAACGACCTCGCTGACCACGATCGCGGCGATCACCACCGGCCAGCGCCGCCGCGGCACCAGCAGCAGGACCGCCACGTCGACACCGGACGGGGGATAACCGAACGCCAGGCCCGAGCTGAAATGGTGCCACGCCAGCTCCGCGCCCACCACGTACGCTCCGGTGATCACCGCGAACAGGGTCACCGGGCGCCCGGTAGCCGATCGAGACCAGCGTTGCAGATTCGTCACGAGCGCCGTTGCCCCGCCGGACACCCGAGCCACGGCCAGCAGGAGACGCTGCCCGGCCGGTTCCAGGCCCCGCAGTCCGTAACAGGCAGGTCGTGTCACCATGGTCAGCCGCCGAAGAGAAAACCCGCCGCCGCTGGCCGGTCAGTACCCCCACGGGAGTGAACGGATCGTCTAGCAATCCCGCCTCCCCTTGGTGCACTGTCACCGGCGAGCGTGCGCCTAGGGCCAGTCCCGCTTCCAGCCTTCCTCTCGCGCCACCAAGCCTAGCCAGCCAATGTCTCACTTGCCGGCAATACGTCCAAATGACCGGCCGGCCAGCGATGTCAGACCGCTCCGATGCGGTGCCTCTGCCGCGGCCGCTACCTCCGCTTACCCCCGCTCCTGCTTGCGGAGCGCACGCCAGGTCCGGGTCCTGTCGCCCTCGTCCGGCCCGACTTCGCCCCGTACCGCCGCCTCCACCTGCGCAGTCAGCTTCTCGGGGCTGCTGGCCGCGACAAGCGTCCGCCTGCCACGGACCGCGATCCACACGCTTTCCAGCGGATCAAACAGAATGCCCCACCGGGGGAACCTGGCCCGGAGTTTGCGCGTGTCATCAGCCGCACGGGCGCTGTCGCCTGGCATGGCATCCCCCCAAACTCGCTGAGAGCCAGCCTGTCTCTTCAGCATAGGCCGGGTGAGCCCAGACCGCTGGGGAATCGCCAGATCAACCCGGCCGGCTGAAGGCGGTCCAGGCCGCATGGTTGTTAGGGTAACTAATGAGCCTGGGCGGGCTAGGGCAGAGTTGCTCCCCGATGGAAGGGCCGCGCCGATGAAGCTGCCTTCTGTTGAGTACGAGGCGCCGACGACCGTTGCTGAAGCTGTCGGTCTGCTGGCCGAGCACCATGACCAGGCGAGCGTGCTCGCCGGCGGTCAGAGCTTGATACCGCTGCTGGCGCTGCGGCTGGCCCGCCCGGCGGTGCTCATCGACATCAACGGCATAGCTGAGCTGTCCGGCGTGTCGGCGACAGACGGCTTGGTGACGATCGGCGCCATGACGCGGGAGTACGTTGCCGAGGAATCCCGGACCGTCGCCGATTCCGTACCGTTGCTGGCGGCCGCTTTGCCGTTGATCGGTCATCAGGCGATCCGCAACCGCGGCACGGTGGGAGGCAGTCTGGCGCACGCCGATCCAGCGGCTGAGCTGCCAGCCGTCGCCCGGGCGCTCGACGCGGAAGTCGTGGTGCGCGGCCAGTCGGGCGAACGGGTTATCCCGGCCGCGGAGTGGTTCGAGGGTTACCTCACGACGTCACGCCGGCCCGATGAGCTCCTGGTACAGGTGCGCTTCCCGGCCGCAGCGCGGGGCACCGGGGTCAGCTTCCTGGAGGTCGCGCGCCGCCACGGGGACTTCGCCATCGTCGGCCTGGCGGCGTCACTGACGCTTTCCAACGGCGCGATCAGCGATGCCCGGCTGGCGTTTGCCGGCCTTTCCGATGTGCCGGTCCGGGCCGCCGCCGCGGAGGATCTGCTGGCCGGCGAGGGGCCGTCGACGGAGCTGTTCGACGCGGCGGCCCGGCGTGCGACCGAAGATCTCGACCCGCCGGCCGACCTTCACGGGTCGTCGGACTACCGGAAGACGGTCGCGGCCGCTTTGGTGCGCCGCGGCCTGCGAGCAGCGGCGGACAACGCCCGGGAGAGGCAGTGACTGGCGGTGGACATCACCCTGAGGATCAACGGTGCGACGCGCACAGGCTCGCCGGAGGCGCGCAAGACGCTGGCGGACTTCTTGCGGGATGACCTCAACCTCACCGGCACCCACGTCGGCTGCGAGCACGGGGTCTGCGGGGCGTGCACGGTCATCGTCGACGGCCGGGCGGTGCGCTCGTGCCTGATGCTGGCGGTCCAGGCCGCAGGCCGCGAGGTGACGACGATCGAGGGACTGGCCCCGGACGGCGAACTGGGCACGCTGCAGCAGGCGATGTGGGATTCGCATAGCTTCCAGTGCGGTTTCTGCACGCCGGGGTTCGTCATGCAGGCTGCCGCGTTCCTCAGCGATCACCCCGACGCTGGAGAACAGCAGATCCGCGAAGCGCTGTCCGGCAACATCTGCAGGTGCACTGGTTACCAGAGCATCATCGATGGCGTCCTGCTGGCCGCCGAGCGTAATCGCGCGCGCTTTGGCCAGCGCTGAGCAAGGGAGCGACCATGGCGGCAATCGCGGCTGAACGTTACACCGGCGCCAGCATCAAGCGTTCGGAGGACCCGCGCATCCTTACCGGCGCAGGCCGGTACGTCGACGACATCAAGCTGCCCGGGATGCTGCACGCCGCGTTCGTGCGCTCGCCGATGGCTCATGCTCGTGTGCTCTCGGTCGATGTCTCGGCTGCGCGGGCCCTGCCCGGGGTGGTCGCGGTGCTTACCGGAGCGGATCTGGAAACGATGACGGTCCCGGGGCCGGATCCACTGATGGCCATGCTCGGCGGCGCGGGACCCACCCCGGAGTTCACGCTGCTGGCGACGGACAAGGTGCGGTTCGTCGGCGATCCCGTGGCGATCGTCATCGCCGAAAGCCGTTACGTCGCCGAGGATGGCTGCGAGCTGGTGGAGGTCGAGTACGACGACCTGCCTCCGGTCGTGACCGCCGGCTTCGCGCTCGACCCGAGCAGCCCGCCGCTGTTCGCCAATCTGGGTGACAACATCGCCCGCCCGCCCTCGCGCAGCGAATTCGGCGACGTTACCGGCACGTTCGCGAACGCCGACCGCGTTATCGACTTCCACATCGACGTGCACCGGCACCAGAACGTGCCGATGGAGGGACGCGGCTGCGTCGCAAGTTACGACGCCGACCAAGGTGTCATGACGGTCCACGCGGCAACGCAAAGCGTTCACGTCAGCAGGATCGCTGTCGCGATGCGCCTGGGCCTGGAGCCCGACAAGGTGCGCGTCGTGGCCGGCGATATCGGTGGCTCGTTCGGCCTGAAGATCGGCGCCTCGCGCGAAGAGCTCGCCGCTGCCGCCGCTTCGCGTCATGTCGGCCAGCCGGTCAAGTGGGTCGAGGACCGCGGCGAGAACCTGGCCGCGTCGGGGCAGGCACGCGAGGAGAGCTTCGATGTCCGGGCCGCCGTCAGCAGCGGCGGCGACCTGCTCGGGCTGGACGTGAAGATGGTCATCGACACCGGCTCATACCCAGGCATGGGCACGATGGTCCCGGCCATCATGGAGGCGATGCT
>JASHVM010000334.1:0-3172 GCA_030044595.1 Streptosporangiaceae bacterium | reverse complement strand
ATCGAGCTGGAGGACGTCTCGCTGTGGGTGCGGGACGACGGCGCTCGGCGTCCCCTGCTGGAGCACGTCAGCTGGCCGCTAGGCCCGGGGGACCGGGTGGGAGTCGTCGGGGTCAATGGCAGTGGCAAGACCTCGCTACTGCGCCTGCTGGCCGGCTCACTGCCCGTCGGCTCGCTGCCCGCCGACTCGCCGGCCGTTAGCTCGCTGTCCGCCGGCTCGCCGGCCGCTGGCTCGCCGGCCGCCGGCTCCGCCCTCGCCGGTCCAGGGCTGCACGCCGAAGGGACGGTCGTGCGCGGCCGGACCGTGCGGCTGGCTCTGCTGTCCCAGGAGCTCGCCGAGCTGGACCCCGACCAGCGGGTCCGCGAGGCCGTCGAGGAGGTACGCCTGCGGGTCCGGGTCGGCGACCGCGAGCTTTCCGCGGGTCAGCTCCTTGAGCGGCTCGGCTTCTCCGCGCAGCGGCAGCAGATCCGGGTCGGCGACTTGTCCGGCGGCGAGCGGCGCAGGGTCCAGATGCTCAGGCTGCTCATGGACGAACCGAACGTGCTGCTGCTCGACGAGCCGACCAACGACCTGGACATCGAGACGCTCACCGAGGTCGAAGACCTGCTGGATGGCTGGCCCGGCACGTTGGTAGTGGTCAGCCACGACCGGTACTTCCTCGAGCGGGTGACCGACCATGTCATGGCGCTCCTCGGCGACGGCAGGCTATCGTTCCTCGGCGGCGGCGTGGACGAATACCTCGGCCGGATCCGCGCGGCCCGCGGTGCTCTCGCGGGCGAAGCGCCGGCCGCGGCCAAATCACCACCGGCCGCGCCGGACGCGGACGCGCCGAAACCATCGGCGGCCGAGGAGCGGACCGCGCGCAAGGAACTTCGGCGGCTCGAACGCCAGCTGGACCGGCTATCGGCCCGCCAGACGGAGCTGACCGCCCAGCTGGCCGCGAACGCCACCGACTACGAACGGCTCACCGAGCTCGGGGCGGAGCTCCGGGCGGTCCAGGCGCAGATATCGGATCTGGAGGAGCGCTGGCTGACCGTCGCGGCCCGGCTAGAGGCCTGACGTCGGGTTGCCGCCGCTCGGCCGCTCATTCTACGGCGTCAAAGGGAGCGAGCAGGACTCGCATCATGTCCGCCAGATGCCGACGTTCCCCGCCGTCCAGGCTGGCCAGCAGCGCGCGCTCACGGCGCAGCAAATCGGCCAGGGCCGCGTCCACCCGCGCTACCCCCCGCTCGGTGAGCGTGACGAGTACGCCCCGTTTGTCCGTCGGATCGGGCTCCCTGCGGACGAGGCCCGCGGCGGCCAGCCGGTCGATTCTGTTGGTCATAGTGCCGGAGGTGACCAGGGTGGCGCGAAGCAGCGCGCCCGGGGTGAGCTGGAACGGCGGCCCCTGCCTGCGCAGCGCGGACAGCACGTCGAACTCCCAGGACTCGAGCCCGTGGCTGGCGAACGCCCCGCGGCGCGCGATGTCCAGGTGCCTGGCGAGCCTGGAAATCCGGCTGAGCACCTGCAGCGGCTCGACGTCCAGGTCCGGGCGCTGCGCCCGCCACGCGGCGACCAGGTCGTCTACCTCGTCACGCAGCGCAGCCACCTGGAGGGCCCCGGCATCGGAGTCATCCTCACGGCCGGGACCGGCGCTCTGGGCCATTACTAGAGCGTATCTCTTGACGTCAAGAAGTTCGGTCCTGTACAAGGGGATCCAGCGGGCATCCGCCTCTCGGTATTTGAAGAGAAGGATCAGCCACCATGTGGGACACGACCCAATATCTGCGCTTTGGAGGCGAGCGCGCCAGGCCGTTCTTTGACCTGCTCGCCAGGGTCGGAGCCGAGCTGCCCGAGTACGTGGTCGACCTGGGCTGCGGTCCGGGAAACCTGACGGCGCTGCTGGCGGACCGCTGGCCCTCGGCCGCGGTATGCGGCGTCGACAGCTCACCGCAGATGATCGGAGCGGCGCGGAAACTTACCGGCGCCCTGCGATCCTCAGGGTCTGGGCCGGTGACGACCAGCCACGCACCCGGGCTGTCTTTCGTGCTCGACGACGTCAGGCACTGGGAGCCGCAGAGCCTGCCCGACGTGATCGTCTCTAACGCGGTGCTGCAGTGGGTGCCCGGCCATCGTGAGGTGCTGGTCCGCTGGGCGGACCAGCTGGATGACGACGGCTGGCTGGCGTTCCAGGTGCCGGGAAACTTCGACCAGCCCTCGCACGTGATCCTGCGCGAGATGGTAGTGTCCGCCCGGTGGCGCCCGCTGCTGCGGGACGTGGAGCTGAACCGGCAGTCGGCCGACCCGGCCGACTACGCGGAGCTGTTGGCCGGCGCTGGCTGCGAGGTCGACGCCTGGGAGACGACGTACGTGCACATCCTGGAGGGCGAGGATCCGGTGCTCGAGTGGTACAAGGGCACAGGGTTGCGTCCGGTCCTGGCCGTGCTCGACGCCGACCAGGCCGCCGATTTCCTCGCCGCCTACGGCGAGCGGCTACGCGCGGCGTACCCGCCGAGCTCGTTCGGCACGATCTTCCCGTTCCGCCGGGTGTTCGCCGTCGCCCACCGTACCAAGTAAATCTCCTTTTCCTATTGATTTAATAGGGAAGCTCTGGCAGGATCGCGACATGCGCCGTGGCCTGCTTATCCCACCAGTGCCTTGCCGTCATTGCGGTCCTGGCGCCTTTCCGCTGCTGGCGCTTCACGCCCGGCGGTGTTTGGTCGGCTCGCTCTGAACGGTCGGGGTCTTTCGGCTATCCAGCCCGTCCGGCCCGTCCAGCCGGTCTGGAAACTTCGTTCACTTAGTTCCCGCTGGTGACCCGCAGCCAGCTTCGTTGACGTGAGGAGAGAAGCGACATGAGCACCACGATCCGGCCAACCTCACCCGCCAGCGTGCAGCCGGGCCAGCTACTCGGCGCGCGGCAACTCGCCGACGTGGTACGGCGTCTGGCCGCGAGCCCTGCGGAGTGGGTCACGCGGGTAAGGCTGAATCCCGCCCACCGCTGGTATGAGCGGATCCACCTCGACGACAGCCACGAGGTATGGGTGATCAGCTGGCTGCCCGGCCAGGCGACCGGCTTCCATGACCATGGTGGATCGTCCGGCGCGTTCGCGGTGGTCTGGGGGACCCTGATGGAGCGCAGGGTCGTCGGGGAAGTGAGCACGGGGCACGTGCTGGCCAAGCCGGTCGGGGC
>JASHVM010000333.1:0-8956 GCA_030044595.1 Streptosporangiaceae bacterium | reverse complement strand
ATAACCGCTGAAAGCATCTAAGCGGGAAGCTCGCCTCAAGATGAGGTCTCCCTCTGGGTTAACCAGGTAAGGCCCCCAGCTAGACGACTGGGTTGATAGGCCGGAGGTGGAAGCACGGCAACGTGTGCAGCTGACCGGTACTAATAGGCCGAGTGGCTTGGCTTCTACTCCATTTGATGTTTGCGTCCACTGTGCGGCTCCCGAGATACGGTCGCTATCGCGGGGCTCCGGGGTTTGTCCCGGGCCAACGCGACGGCCCTCGAGGCCGGTGACATCTCAATAGAGTTTCGGCGGTTATAGCGAAGGGGAAACACCCGGTCCCATTCCGAACCCGGAAGTTAAGCTCTTCAGCGCCGATGGTACTGCGCGGGGGACCGCGTGGGAGAGTAGGACGCCGCCGGACATGCTTGAAGAGGGTCGCTCCCGATGAGGTTGAGCGGCCCTCTTCGCTTGTCTGGGTACTGTTGTGGCAGATGCTGGAGGTTGGTTTGCGTGGCTGAGGGACGCGGAACGCCGAGGGGACGAGGAGCGAGCGGCGCCGGCACCAGCGGCGCTCGTGCCCGTGGCGGTCGCGCGCACGGCGGAAGCCCGAAGAGCGCGCGGACGACCTCGGGCACCCCGAAGAGCGCGCGGACGACCTCGGGCACCCCGAAGAGCGCGCGGACGACCTCGGGCACCCCGAAGAGCGCAAGGACGGCAAATGGGGGGGCGCGGACTGTCGGCGCTAGCGGGTCAACGAGTCACGGCCGAGGGAAGCCGGCCTCCGGGGGTTCTCATCACGTGCCGAAGTCAGGCCGCGCCGGCACATCGAGCGAAGGCTCGCGCCGTTCTGGTGCCAAGCCTGCACGGGACAGCTCGCGCGGTGACGGGGCGCGCAGGGACGGTCGGCGTACGGACGGCCCGCGCGGGGAAGGCCGGCGCACGGACGGCCGGCGCACGGACGGCCCGCGCGGAAGCAGCTCGGGCAGCCACGCAAGGCGGGCAGGCGGGGCATATCCAGCACGCGGGCGGTCGGCGCCTGAAGCCGCGCGCCGCACAACCAAGAACCCGAAAGAACCAAGGAACCCAAAGAGCCCATCAGCCTCAGAGACCTCACGAGTCTCGGCGGGGAAGGGACCGCGGCGAAGCTCACCGGCACCAGCCGCCGACGGCGCGCGGCGCGGGACGCGGGCGGGCGCGCCAGGCCAGGCGCGCGGACGTACGATGACCCGAGGCAGTGAGGGGGAACGCAGGACCCGCACTGCGGCCGGTGAGGAGGTCCGCAGGACACCGCGTGCCAGGTCAGGCGACGGCCGCCGCAATACCACCCGCGAGCGGGGAGACTCCTTGGGCGCGCGCGGCCGGTCGCGAGCCGCGGACCCGACGCGCCCCGTGCGGGAGAGCGGTCCGCGGCTTCCTGACGCGATCTCCGCCGAGCAGCTTGACCCCGAGGCGCGCGCCCAGCTGACCAGCCTGCCGAGCGACCTCGCTGACAGCGTGGCCCGTTACCTCGTGGCCGCGGGAATGGCAGAGGACCCGGAGCAGGGTTACGTGTACGCCCAGGCCGCGCGGCGCCTTGCCGCACGGGTAGGGGTGGTCAGGGAGGCGTGCGGGATCGCCGCGTACCGGACGGGGCAATGGGCGGACGCGCTGTCTGAGCTGCGCGCCGCGCGGCGCATGACCGGCCGCGATGACTACCTTCCCCTCATGGCCGATTGCGAGCGTGCCCTCGGTCGGCTGGACCGGGCGCTGGCCCTGATCCGCGAGGCGGACGTGGGCAAGCTCGATCGCGCCACGCAGATCGAGCTTCGCATTGTCGAGTCGGGTATCCGCCGGGACCAGGGGCTTGCGGACGCCGCCGTGCTGGCCTTGCAGGTGCCGGAGCTGACGAGCGGCCGGCTGCGCCCGTGGTCCGCGCGGCTGTTCTACGCGTACGCAGACGCGCTGCTCGCGGCCGGGCGTGCGGATGAGGCCAGGGACGCGTTCGCGGAGGCGGCCGCGGCCGACCCCGACGGCGAGACCGATGCCGGTGACCGCCTTGACGAGTTGGACGGCGTCGAGTTCGAGGATCTGGCGGACGCCGAGGATCTAGCGGACTCCCCGATTTTGGAGGCGGAAGCGGAACCCGAGGAGCCGAACGATGTAGCCGCGGGGCTGGCATCGGACGACCTGCGCGATGATCGGCGGCGCAGCGGGTAACCCGCTGCGCCGGAGCCGCCGCCGCCGCGTGCTTAAGCGTTGCCTTGCTCAATCTTGTCGAGCCAGCGCATTATCTGACCTATGACCACGGGTTTAGGCTCGACCGCGGCCCGCGATAACCCGCTACCTCACCAGGGGAAACAGCCTGTCGTTCACAGGCGGCCGCCGAAAATGCCGCACGATCCGACCGTCGGTTCCAGCAGAGCTCCAGCGATCGACGGGCACCCATCCGTCGCGGGCTAGCCAGGCCCTGACCTCGCGCTTGGCGTGGTGGAAAGACCGGGACTCCAGGTCGTGGTCACTGGTGTCTTCGTCTAGCCAGGTGACTGTGCATTCGATCTTCGCCCCGGCCTGGCGCAGCATCACCTCGATCGCTTCGGCTGGGTTATCTGTCGTCACAATCGCGGCCCCGCTCTCAGCTTTCTTCTCCGCCGCCGATGCCGGGGCAGGTCAAGGGTTCGTCAGGCCGCTCGCAAGGCTCGCGAGCAGGCCTTGTGCGGTATGGTACCGGCGACCCTCCCGGGCAGACGGACGGCCTAGGTAGACCACGGCGTCACCTGACCGCGGGCTTAGCGGCAAGGAACGCGATCGTGGCGGCGAACAGCTCGCGCAGCACCTCGCCGGCCCGCTGATGATCCATGCGGAACGCCCTGCCCGCGTGGTCGCCACCCGGCGCTGGCCGGCTGACCAGCCGTAACCGCGGTGCGGAGCTCGCGCCGCGTGCTTAAGCGCTGCCCTGCTCAATCTTGTCGAGCCAGTGCATGATGCCGCTGACATTCGAGGTGGCCCCGCTGGCCCGCTCGAATCTCACGGCGAGCGCAGGGTCGGCATCTGGGCGCAACGCCAGATAACGAGCCCTCGTGCGATCCCGTACCATCGCGACCGCATGGTCCAGGTCTAGGCCTGCCGCGCGGGCCTGGCGTGTTTCTTCCACCCAGAGCTTGATCTCCTCTTGCGACCGGTCCAGCGTCTGCGTGACCGCGGTAACGGGTCCGAAATGGCTGAACAGCAGCCGGGAAGGCTGCAGCGCGGCGAATTTCCGCAGCGAGGCAAGCGCGGTCTCAAGATCGAAGTCGGGCGGCGGCGTCGCGGGCCGGAGATCTCCGGTCTCCGGGATATGTACCCCGGCCGCGTCGCCGGTGTAGAGGTCGCCGCTGCCGGAGTCGATCAGGCCGACATGATGCTTGGCGTGGCCGGGGGAGTAATGGCTGTCCAGGCGCCGGCCGCCGCCCAGATCGACGGTCCCGCTATCCTCGAGCGCCACGATGCGGTCGGCAGGGACCGGCGCGAGCACGCCGAAGAACCTGTCGAGCGCGTCGCCGTAGACCTGCCGGGCGCTGGCCATGAGCCTGCTCGGGTCGGCCAGATGCCGTGCCCCCCGCTGGTGCACGACGATCTGAGCCGCCGGGAACATGGCGGCGATGTCGCCGGCCCCGCCGGCGTGATCCAGGTGGATATGCGTGACCACGACGGTCGCCAGGTCGGCGGCGCCGATCCCGAGCTGGGCGAGGGCGTCGCGGACTACCGGCGCGGACGGCGCGGTGCCCGTCTCCACCAGGCACGGCCGGTCGCTGCGGATCAGGTAGCCAGCGGTGATCCCGTCGTAGCCGGCCATCTGGGTGTCGATCTGGAACACCTCGTGGCCCAGCTCGGTAATATCCGTGGCTCCGGCCCGGGTTATCTCGTCCACCGGGTCATTGTCCCAGACGCGGAACCCGCCGGCCCGCTCTGCTATCGGCCGCGAGGCTCAGCCGCCCGGGCCGAACGTGCGCAGGACCAGGCCGGTGCGCGGCTTGGGACCGAACGACGTGGACTTACGCGGCACCCGCTCGCCTTCCGCGGCGATCTGGATGACGGACCCAAAGGAGAGTGGATTCGAGATGACCGCAGTTGCCCCCGTGCTGGACGCCACGCGCACGGCATCAGCCGCGTCATGATTAATCAGCACACCGCGCTCGCTGTCGGTGATGCCCCACAGGCGTCCCATCAGCAGCTGCTGGAGCACCGACGCGTCCAGGCACCGCCAGGCATCCGACATGCCGGTCGGCATCGACGCCGCAACCTGCGCCGGGTCCGGGTCGGTGAGCAGCCGGAAGCGGGGTGTTCCGCAGCTCCCGCAGCCCCCGGCTAGCAGGAACGCCGTCCCTTCGCGCCCGGCCGCGGCGAGGTGTCCCAGCGCGTTGGCAAGCTCGCATTCATCTGGCAGGTCCTGCACGGTGAACGCGGCCTTGGCGCGCTCGGCGGCACGTTCCGGTTGCAGGCCGGGCAGCACCCGGTGGATAGCGCCAAGCCGTGGCGGGTAGGCATCGGAGTCGACGAGAAACGCTAGCCCGTAGTCCCACGGTCCGGCGCCGCGGCCCGACGCCCGCATCTCGGCCTGGAGGTCGAGGTAGGCCGCGTAACGGTGGTGGCCGTCCGCGATGAGGGCAGGGCGCCCGGCCAGGTCAGCGGCGATCGCGGCCTGCTCGGCCGGATCGCCGAACCGCCACAGCCGGTGGGTCACGCCGTCCTCGGTCGTAATCGATACCAACGGCGTGCGTTCCGCGGCGACCTGCTGGATGACCTCGGCGGCCGTCCGGCCGGCGCCCGCGGCCCGCTCGCCGTCGTAGATCAGGAAGATCGGTTCCAGGTTGGCCTGCGTCGCCGCCATCAGCCTGCGGCGGTCCGCTACGAGGCCCGGCATGACGCCCTCGTGCGGAAGGATGCCCGCCGACTCGGGCGAGCCCAGCCGGACCAGGCTGATGATGCCGCGCTGCAGCCAGCCCGCGGTCTCGTCCGCCTGCTCGTAGAGGTACAGCGCGGGCGTCCGGTCTCTGATCAGCACGCCCGCCGAGAGCCACTCACGCAGCAGTCTGGCGGCGGCCTGGTTCGCGTCGGCGCTCGCGCCTGGCAGGATGAGACGGACAACGTTATGCGGATCTGCCGCCCGCAGGTGCTCGAGGATGCCCCCGCTGATCACGTCGTACGGTGGTGAGGTGACGTTTGCGATGCCGCTCACCCGGTCACGGGCATAACGGAGGCCGCGGAAAGGCGCCAGCACGAGACCGGAATCAGGGTCGGACGGAAGGGTCTGCACACCATGTCAGAAGGATCGAGCGCGAGCGGTGATTCCCGTTCGGAGGAAAACGTCCCTGGCCAGGCCCTTCCGGAAGGGGAAAGCTTCGCTGGCCAGGCGCTTCCGGAAGGGGATGTGCACGCCTGGTACCAGCGCGGGATGGAACTTCTCGGCCGCGGCAGCCCGGCGGCCGCGGCACAGGTACTGCAGCGCGCCTCGACCGCCGAGCCCGCCTCCCGCAGCGTGCGCGAGGCACTGGCGCGGGCCCAGTTCGACGCGGGCAGGTACGCGGAGGCAGCGGACAACTTCCGGGTGATCGTGGAAGCAAGCCCGTCGGATGATTACGCGCACTTCGGGCTCGGCCTGGCCCTGGCCAGGACCGGTGACCATGCCGCAGCAGCTGAGTACCTGGCGCTGGCCGCCGCGATGCGACCCGACGCGGCGCACTATACCGAAGCCCTACAGTCGGTACGCGCCACGTTGCGCGCCAGGGACGATGCCCGCCGGGCCGACCAGGATGGCGTCCTGCCCGACGTGCCGGAAGACGCGGAGGGAGGCTCCCGGTGACGAGCACAGCGAAGGCACCGCGCGGCTCAGAAGCCCCCCTCGCCACCGCCTACGACGTGGCGCTGCTCGACCTGGACGGAACGGTCTACCTCGGCGGCGCCGCGATACCAGGGGCGGCCGAGGCGCTGCGCAAGGCGGACGCGGCGGGCATGCGCATGGCCTACGTCACGAACAACGCCTTCCGGACCCCTGCCGCCATTGCTGCGCTGCTCGTCAGCTTCGGCATCATGGCCGGGCCGGATGACGTGGTGACCTCCGCCCAGGCCGCGGCCCGCGTGCTCGCCGAGCGCCTCCCCGCCGGCGCCGCGGTCCTGGTCGTCGGCGGGAGCGGCCTGCGGATGGCCATCCGCGAACGCGGCCTGCGCCCGGTGAGCACCGCTGCGGACCGGCCTCGGGCGGTGGTCCAGGGCTATTCGCCCGACGTGAACTACTCCCTGCTGGCCGAGGGGAGTCTCGCGGTCGACGCGGGTGCCTTGTTCGTCGCGTCTAACGGCGATGCGACGCTGCCGACCCGGCGCGGGCGCCAGCCGGGGAACGGCGCGCTCACCGAGGTGATAACGACCGCCACCGGCGTACGGCCGCTGGTGGCGGGCAAGCCTGAACCGCCGCTGCACAACGAGTCGGTGCTGCGGACAGGCGCCAAGCACCCGCTAGTCGTCGGGGACCGGCTGGACACCGACATCGAGGCTGCGTGCCGGGTCGGCGCGGACAGCTTGCTCGTGCTGACCGGGGTAACCGGCCCGGCCGAGGTCGTTGTCGCGCCGTCGCCGCAGCGACCCACCTACCTGGCCGAGGACCTTACCGGGCTGCTCGAGCCGCATCCCGACGTGACCGTCCAGGACGGCATGTTCGGTTGCGGCGGCTGGGCGGCGCGCGTGGACGGGGACAGGCTGGAGTTGACCGGCGGCGGTCAGCGCATCGACGGCCTGCGCGCGTTGTGCGCGGCGGCCTGGGCCGACGGACGCGTCACTAAGGAGTCGGCGCGGCCCGCGATCCAGCGCCTCGGTTCCGGCGCCGGGCCTGGCGGCGCGGCCCGGTGACCGTTTCCGCCTCGCGATCGGCGTACCGCGCCGGTCGGTCCTCAGCCGGGACCGCGAGGCGCGGCCCGGCTCGCGCCAGGTAACGGCGCATGGCTTGCCGCTAGATAACGATGTGAACGAGGGCGCGAGCGTGAGCCCCGTGAGGTCACCCGCCGTGTATGCTGTCGCGCATGTCAGACCGCGCCGCTCACGATCACGGTGACCAGCCGGGTCCCGCCGCGATGCTGCGCGTGTTCTGTCCTTCGTGTTGTCGCTGACAACGATCCTCAGCTGACCGTTGCCGCCCAGGGGCTCATACCAGCCCCGGACACGAAGGATTCCCCGTTGACCGCAGATATGTCCGTCGCCCCGGAGATCGCCAGGCTCGCCAACGCAGTGCTGCTCGGCCCCGACCAGACGGCCGCCGTGCCGACCAGGACGGCCGCCGGACCGAGCGGCCCGGCGGCCCCAGCAGCCAGCTCTGCTGCCCCCCCGCCCACGCTCGGCGCGCTGGCCCGCCGGCTGCGGTCGATCGCCGGGACTCCGGAACGATGGTGGGGCCTGGTCCGCTTCGAGCGGGATCGCCCGGTAAAGGTAACCGTTGAGGAGTGCGCGTCGTACCAGGCTTGGCTGGTGATCCTGCCGCCCGACGACGCCGGGCAAGGCTGCGACTGCGACGTGGCGACGATGATCGCGGGCGAGGCGACCGAGGGCACGCCTGCCAGCGAGGTTCTGCGGCCCGGCGTGCTGCGGGTGCACGGCCAGCGGCACGGGCTGCGCGGCCGAGGCGCCGGATATTCGATCAGCCTGCATGTCCGCGCGTCGGTCGGCAACAGACCCGGCGATAAATCGCAAGAGACCGGCGATAAACACGTAATAGGCTGAGCGGGCGGGGGTGGCACCTTTCGGATGATGCCACCGGAGAGGACGTTCGCAATGATCGAGGTACGGGGGCTCGTTAAAAGGTACGGCGACAAAGTTGCCGTCAGCGACCTGTCATTCGATGTGGAACCCGGCCACGTGACCGGCTTCCTGGGCCCGAACGGGGCGGGCAAGACCACCACCATGCGGCTGATACTCGGCCTCGACTACCCGGACGCCGGCTCCGTCGCGATCGACGGCCAGCGGTACGCGAGCCTGGCGAACCCGATGCACGAGGTGGGCGCGCTGCTCGACGCGAAGGCGGTACACGGCGGACGGTCGGCCTACAACCACCTGCTCTGCCTGGCCCAGACCAACAACCTGCCCAAGCGCCGGGTCGGCGAGGTGCTGGAACTGGTCGGCCTCACCGAGGTGGCGCGCAAGCGCACCAAGGGGTTCTCGCTCGGCATGGCGCAGCGGCTCGGCATCGCCGCCACCATGCTCGGCGACCCGGCCGTGCTCATGTTCGACGAGCCGGTCAACGGGCTGGACCCGGAAGGGATCCTGTGGATCCGTAACCTGATGAAGGCGCTGGCCGCCGAGGGCCGGACGGTGTTCGTCTCCAGCCACCTGATGTCGGAAATGGAGAACACCGCGGATCACCTGATCGTGATCGGCCGCGGTCGCTTGCTCGCCGACTGCACCATGGACGAGTTCATCGCGCGCAGTTCCGGCCAGACCGTCCGGGTGCGCACGCCGCAGCCAGACGTGCTGGCCAAGGCGGTGTCCGAGGCGAGGGCCGGGGCTGGTGCCGCGGCGGGAGCCGGAGCTGATGCTGACGGCGCCGGCGCCGGCACGGCTACGGTCACCACTGCCGCCGACGGATCGCTGACCGTGCACGGGCTCACCGCGGCCCAGATCGGCGACATCGCGTTCGCGCACGGCGTCCGGCTGCACGAACTGACCGTGGTCCGCGCTTCGCTTGAGGCGGCCTTCATGGAGCTGACCGCCGACAGCGTGGAGTACCGGGCCGGCCAGGGCTCAGCGGACCAAGACGGCCGAGGGGCCGGATCCGGCGCCGACGGTCATCCCGTCGTCGAAGGCCAGCCATCGCACGGCGTTCCCGCCGGAACCGGAAGCCAGCCATCCGCCGAAGGCCGGTACAGCGTGGAAGGGCGGATCTGAGATGGCAGCCACGACCCAGGCCCCGCCACCGCAGCAAGCCCGCCAGGCGGTCCTGCCATCCCCCTCCGGGCGAGCGGGCTTCGCCGGCACG
>JASHVM010000332.1:0-6975 GCA_030044595.1 Streptosporangiaceae bacterium | reverse complement strand
CCGGGCTTACGGCCCCCGATACGCCCGCTCACCTGCGGACAGGCAGGCTGACCCGCTGCGGATGTCTTCCAGGCAGCCGGTCACTCACTCAACTCCCCGGAACCGCGCGGAACGCCGGGCTCGGGCGGCTGTCAATAGTGAGATTTCTCCCGCCTGAGTCTCCGGCGTTCTTGCGACGGCGCCGGAGGCCATCGGGTAGCGTGCCGGTAGGCAGCCGCGGCAGTGCTGCCGAGCCATGACCCGCCCCTGGAGATCATGACCAGCAATTCTGTTAAGCCGGAAACCGTTAGCGGCCCGGCTAAGTCGGAAACCTTCCGTTCCCACCTGCCCGCTATCGCGGCCGCGACCACGGGGACAGTGCTGGCGACGGTCCTGGGCAGCCTGATAGGTGTCGCCGGGACGGTCGTCGGGATAGCGATCGGCAGCGTGCTATCCGGGACGATCTCCTGGTGGGCCGAGCGGGGTCTTCGCCGGTCCGCCAGGGTGGCCACGGCCCGGGCCGAGGCCATCCGCGCCCGGGGCCGCCCGCTTCATCCCGACGAGGATGCCGAGGTGGCGCACGCCGCCGCCGCGCATGACGGGTCACGCCGGCGTCGGCGCTGGGCCGGTCCTGCCGCGTTCATCGTCGCGGCGTTCATCGGCTGCGCTGTCCCGCTCACCCTGCTGGAGCATGCCGCGGGCAAGCCGCTGTCGGCCGTGGTCCAAGGCGTACCGGGCCATGGGACCTCTTTTGGCGGCGGAGTCACCGGCACCCCCGCCTCACACCGCCCGTCGCCGTCCCCGTCGGCCAGGACGACTGGTCCCGCGACGAACGCGCCCGCCACCAGCACCACACCCAGCGGCGCCACGAGCAGCTCCCCGGCGGTATCGGCCACGACGCCCGCCGCCACCAGCTCTGTCAGTCCCACGCCTTCCGCCACGCCGACTTCCTCGGCCTCGGCCTCCGCCAGTCCCGCGCCCGGTCAGCCGGCTGCGGCGCCCTGACGCGTCCCGTATAGGCTCCCGACGTTCGGCCTGCAATCGCGGGCGGTATCACTCCACTACCGGATACCTAGGCAACTGGAGGGGACATGACCGGCTCGGAACATTACGCGGAAGCTGAGCGGCTGGTAACGAAGGCCCGCTCACTCGGCGGCGGTGATACGTACAACAACGCACAGGTCCGGCCTCAGGTGATCCTGGCCGAAGCCCAGGTGCACGCCACCCTCGCCCTGGCCGCGGCGGCCACGCGCCAAGACGCCGATGCCGGGCGCGCCGTCCCGGCCGAGCCGGTTCCCCCGCGCAGGCCCGCCTGAAGCGGCGGCGCGCCCGTTGGAAGCCGAGGATTCGGTCGCGGCCGCCCGGCGCGAGTTCCGGTATGAGGTCGATAGGAGGTGAACGCCGTGAAGGGTCGCCTGCGCATCGGGGCCTGCCTTTCGCTGTCGGGCAGGTTCGCGTACTTCGGGCAGCAGGCGGCCCGGGCGCTCGAGGCGTGGAGTTACCTGGACGGCACCGCAGACGTCCTGGTGGACGACGACCGCAGTGACCCGGGGACGCTGGAAACGGCCCTTCCGGAACTGGCTGCCCGCTGCGATCTCCTGCTCGGGCCGTACTCCACCCAGTTGATGCGGGCGGCCGGGCGCCTGGCCGCGGAGTCGGGCTGGCTCGTATGGAACCACGGCGGTTCCGGCGATGATGTCGAAGGAGCGCATCCCGGCCACGTCGTGTCCGTGCCGACGCCGGCTGGCAGGTACGCGGAGCCCTTCCTGCAGCGGCTCGCCGACGAGCAAGACAGCCCGCGTGACCTGTGCATCGTAGCCGGGCCCGGCAGTTTCGGCCGCCAGGTGGCGGACGGTACGGAAGCGATCGCGCGCACGCTCGGCATCCGCACGGTACGCGCCCTTGCTGATGACCGGATCCCCCCTCCGGGCACGTCGCCGGAGTGGGACCTGTTCAGCGCGGGAAAGTTCGAGCAGGACGCCGAGGTGACCGGCCAGGCGCTCCGGCTTCCGGTCGCGCCGCGTTACGTGTGCGCCGTAGCGGCCGGCGTACGCGAATTCGGCCGCGCCGTGGCTGACCCGGAGGGTGTCTTCGGGATTGCGCAGTGGTTCCCCGGCCGGAGGAACGAGGTCACGCTCGGGCCGTCGGAGGATGACTTCCTCCGCGCCTACGCCGAGCGCGGCGGGCTGTTGCCGGACTACCCCGCGGCGCAGGCCGTTGCGGGAGCCGTGCTCGCGACCCACTGCGCGAGGCTGGCCGGCGGCACGGACCGGGGCGCCCTGTGGGCCGCTGCCACCGGCCTGGAAGCGTCAACCTTGTTCGGCGGCTTCAAGGTCGACCCGCAAAGCGGTGCTCAGGCCGAGCACCAAACCGTTCTCGTCCGCTGGGCAGACGGCGAACTGGGAGCCGTGACCGACCGGCGCAGCCCGGGTGGCCCTGACCCGCGCGTCCGGTCGCGGCAGCCCTCTTGATCAGAGACCTTGCGGGATCTGCGCCACCACATCATCCTGAAAACGAGTGTCTGCGAGGTCAGTCGCGACTGCGTCGAAGTGGGGCCCATGGCCGGCGATCGATACGAACCAAACCGGGTCCTCGGCATACCGATAAAGACGGATCCGCACGCCAGGCAGGGCGAAAGGACGGATCCGCACGCCAGGCAAGGCGAAGAGCCGCAGCGTGTGATGGGTTTCCCAGTTGATTTGTTCGGCTCAATCGACCGCGACTGGCTCCAATCACTGGCCCATCCCGTCCGGGCATGCCGGCGCTGGATACGACGGCGGCGCGCGGGTCCTTACGCGCTGGACGACGACGAGCCTGGGCGAAGAGGCTGAGCCCCCCATCTCGTCGCTGGCGCTCCCCCTGGCGCCGGCCCGCGATCGGCCACCCGATCACCAACCGGGTCCGCGGGACACGACGCCTTTCGCCGGGCCTGACCGCGGGCGAGTAATCTCGGCGGCATGGGAAGCCCGGCGTTGCCCCCCTTCAGCTTGGTGGAGGCTGTCGGCCGGTGGCAGTTCGCGCCGGTCGTGACGGGTCTTGCCGTGACAGCCGCCGGGCTGTACCTGTGGGGCGTGCTGCGGGTGCGGCGGCGCCACCCGGCGCGGCCGTGGCCGCTCTGGCGGACTGCGATGTTCCTCGGCGGTCTCGCGGTCGTGGTGATCGCGACCGAGAGCGGGATCGGCAGCTACGACGACGTCCTGTTCTGGGATCACATGGTGCAGCACCTGCTGCTGCTCATGGTCGCCCCGCCCATGCTCGTCGTCGGCCAGCCGGCCACGCTGCTGCTGCACGCGAGCCGGAACCCGCTGCACACCTGGACGAAGAAACTGCTCCGCTCGCACGCGGTGGCCGTTATCACCTGGCCCCCGTTCACGGTCGCGCTCTACATCGCCGTGATCGTGGGCACGCACCTGACCGGCTTCATGAACCTGGTGCTGTCCAACGATGCCGTCCACCAGGGTGAGCACGCTCTTTACCTGGTCGCCGGCTACCTGTATTTCCTGCCGCTGCTCGGGCGGGAGCCGATCCGGTGGCGGGTCTCGTACCCCACCCGGATCTTCCTGCTCTTCATCGCCATGCCGGTGGATGCGTTCACCGGTCTCGTGCTCGGCTCTGAAGGCAGCAACCCGTTTCCCGGTCTCGCCCAGGGGCGTCCGGGCTGGGCGCCGAGCCCGATTGATGACGTGCACATAGGCGGCGCGGTGATGTGGGTCGGCGGGGCCGGCATCATGTTCGTGCTCCTGATGACGGTGTTCTTCGCCTGGAGCCGGGAACCGCGCGCGGACGGGGGACTCGGCTGGCTCGAGGCTGCGCGCCGGGCGAATTTCGCCACACTGGTCGGCGCCCATCAGGCGGCTGGCGACAGCCGCGATGCTCCGCAGCGAACGGCCCCGGCCAGCGATACCGCGAGCGTCGACGACGACGAGCACCTGGCCGCGTATAACGCCTACCTCGCCCGCCTCAACAAGCAGGATGATCACTGAGGCACCCTTGAGGCGCGACACGCCGAGTACGGCTTTCTAGCCAAATCTAGGGTTTGGGCTAGATCTGGCCATAGAGTCCGATGCCATGGATCCGGTCCGCAATCCTTACGCGCCCGGCGCGGGGCAGCGGCCGCCTGAGCTCGCCGGGCGTGACCGGGAGATCGGCCAGTTCGAGGTCGTCCTCGAGCGGATCGCCCGCGGGCGGCCGGAACGAAGCCTGGTGCTCACCGGGCTGCGCGGCGTCGGCAAGACGGTACTGCTGAACACGTTTCGGTCCATGGCCCTGCAGCGGCTCTGGGGTACCGGGAAGATCGAGGCCAGGCCGGACCAGTCGATCAGGCGGCCGGTGGCCGCGGCACTGCACATGGCGGTACGGGAACTCGCGCCCCGGCACCGGGCACCGGACCGGGTCGAGTATTTCCTCGGCGTCCTCAAGGCGTTCGCGCTGCGCGACCCCAAGGCGCCCAAAGGATCGTCGGTCACGGTCATGCTGGGCATCGACGTGCCAGCTCAACGTGGCCGGGCGGATTCCGGCGACCTGGAGGTGGACCTTACCGAGCTGTTCGCGGAGGCCGCCTCTGTCGCCGCTGACCTCGGCGTGGGAATCGCCCTGTTCGTCGATGAGATGCAAGATGTGCCCGCGGCCGACGTATCCGCGCTGTGCGCCGCCTGCCATGAGCTGTCGCAAACCGGCGGCCCGCTCATCGTCGTGGGGGCCGGGCTGCCGCATCTGCCGTCGGTGCTCTCGGCCAGCAAGAGCTACTCGGAGCGGCTGTTCAGGTACACGAGGATCGACCGCCTGGACCGGGAGGCCGCCGACCTCGCCCTGCTCGCCCCGGCGCAGCGCGAGGCCGTGACCTTCACCGCCGACGCGCTCGACGCGCTGTACGCCGCGGCCGACGGCTACCCCTATTTCGTCCAGGCTTACGGGAAGGTCACCTGGGACGTGGCGGCGTCGAGCCCGGTGACGGTCGCCGATGTCAGCGTGGCGGCTCCCCAGGCGGAGGGGGAACTGGCCGTCGGGTTCTTCGGCAGCAGGTACGAGCGGGCCACGCCGGCCGAACGTGAGTACATGCGCGCCATGGCCGCTACCGGCGATGAGCCGGTGCCGACATCGGTCGTCGCCGACGAGCTCGGGCGCAAGCCGTCGAGCCTGTCCCCAGCGCGGGACGCGCTGATCAAGAAGGGGCTGATCTACAGCTCAGAGCGCGGCCTGATCGCGTTTACGGTTCCGCACTTCGGTAAGTTCCTGCGGTCGCAGCCCATCTAGGCGCCTGCCGCGGCGATCGGAGTCTCGGCCACGATAGGGACATCTAGCGGATTCCCTAGAGTCTCGAAGATCACGGCAGACTCGCGGCGCCGGCTACGGCCGTCCGGCGTGCGCCATCGGGGCCAGCCACAGCCCGGCGATGGCCTTGGCCTGCGCGGCTACTACGGCCCGCCCGACTCGTGGCACTATCAGGTATGCAGGTCAGGCACCCACAGGAGGTAGCTCGGTGCGCAGCACGATGATGGACATCCCGCTGACGATCACGTCGATCATGCGCTACGGAACATCGATATTCGGTGACCGCGAGGTGGTCACCTGTACCGGGGACGGAACCAGGCGCCGCACGTACGCCGAGGCGGGCCGCCGGGCCGCGCGGCTGGCGCACGCGCTGCGCCGGCTGGGCGTCGATGACGACCAGCGCGTGGGCACCTTCATGTGGAACAACGCCGAGCACCTCGAGGCCTACCTGGCCGTGCCGTCCATGGGCGCGGTGCTGCACACGCTGAACATCAGGCTCGCGCCCGGGGAGGTCGGCTACATCGCCACCCACGCGGAGGATCACGCCGTCATCGTGGACGCCTCGCTTGTGCCCAGGTTCGCCGAGATCCTGCCGCACGCGCCGACCGTCAAGCACGTGATCGTGACCGGGGGGCAGCTCGCGGAGACGCCGGGAGCGGACCAGCTCGGCGGCGCGAGCGTACACGATTACGAGGAACTCCTGGCGGCCGAGGCCGACTCGTTCGACTGGCCCGCGCTCGATGAGCGGTCGGCCGCGGCGATGTGCTACACGAGCGGGACCACCGGGCACCCGAAAGGGGTCGTCTACAGCCACCGGTCCAGCTACCTGCATTCGATGGGGGCCTGCCTCGGAAATGCCTTCGCTATCTCCGAGCGCGACCGCCTGCTACCCGTGGTGCCCATGTTCCACGCCAACGCGTGGGGCCTGGCCTACGCGGGCCTGCTGTCCGGTGCCGCCCTGATCCTGCCGGACCGGTACCTGCAGCCGGCCACGCTGGTGCGGCTGATCGGCGACGAGCGCGTCACCCTGGCGGGCGGGGTGCCGACCATCTGGGCCGGGGTGCTTGCGCACATGCGGGCCGAGGGCGGCGACCTGTCCAGCCTGCGCCTGGTGATCGCAGGCGGCTCCGCGGTGCCGCACTCGATGCAGGTGACATACGAGTCCGAGCTCGGCGTGCGCCTGGTGCAGGCCTGGGGCATGACCGAAACCTCGCCGCTCGGCAGCGTGGCCAACCCGCCGCCCGGCGTCAGCAAGGACGAGGAGTGGCAGTACCGGGACAGCCAGGGGCGGCTGTTCTGCACGGTGGAGGGACGGCTCGCCGGAGACGGCGGGACGTTGCTGCCCGGCGACGGCGAGGCGGTCGGTGAGATCGAGGTCCGCGGCCCCTGGATAACCGGCTCGTACCACAAGGACGACGACCCGGCCAAGTTCCATGACGGCTGGCTGCGGACCGGGGACGTGGGGACGCTGGACGAGCACGGCTTCCTCCGGCTGACCGACCGGGCCAAGGACGTGATCAAGTCCGGCGGCGAGTGGATCTCCTCCATGGAACTGGAGAACATCCTGATGGCGCATCCGGACGTGGCCGAGGCCGCGGTGATCGGGGTCGCCGACGACAAGTGGGGGGAACGCCCGCTGGCGGCGGTCGTTCTCCGGCCCGGCGCCGAGGTCACCGCGGAGAAGCTGCGCACGTTCATGGCCGAGCAGATCCCGCGCTGGCAGCT
>JASHVM010000331.1:0-9633 GCA_030044595.1 Streptosporangiaceae bacterium | reverse complement strand
GCGGCTCACCGGAGACCGGCGCGCCCGCGTGGCCCGGTCAGGCCGTGCCCGGTATCGGCCTGATGCCGGGCCGCGCCCGGATACCTGGCCTGGCTGAGCGTGACCCTGCCTGCCCGGCCGACCGGTGCGCCCGCAGGTCGGCGCGGGTCTGGTCGGTGCCGTCTTGGGGAGGAGCCCACTGGTGCCCGGTCCTGCTTCCCCGCCCGCCTTCGAGCCGCTGGCCCGGCCGCCCGGGTCGTGACCGCAGCTGCCCGCGAGTGCGCCTTTGCTGCCACGAGTCGAGCAGCCCGTAACCCAAGAAGCCCGACGCCGCCATAACGGCGAAAAAGGCCAGAACCAGCAATACGAAGACGTTGGCCAAGAACGCGC
This sequence comes from Streptosporangiaceae bacterium, assembly GCA_030044595.1. GTDB lineage: Bacteria > Actinomycetota > Actinomycetes > Streptosporangiales > Streptosporangiaceae > Palsa-504. The sequence goes on along the minus strand of JASHVM010000331.1, from coordinate 9,264 downwards.
CCTCCGCCAGCGCCACCGCGGCGAGCATGCATATCCCCGCTCGGCGGGCCGCCTTCGCCAGCGTCCGTGCGGGCTGGCCAGGTGCCTCGACGAGCGCTGGCGTGACCGCGACGTCAGTGGTGAGCGAAGCCAGGTCCGCGTAGGTCCGCGAGGCGAGCGCCTGACCCACCCGCAGGTCGAACTCATCCTTGGTCAGCTGGCCCTGCACGAAGGCGGCCTTGAGCACGACGACCGCGTTCTCTCGATCGGTGTGGGTCGCCCTGAGGTGGCCGTGGCCCGGCGCAGCCGCCTCTTCCGGTCCCGGCGTCATCAGCGCCTCCCGCTATCAAATACTCGGCCAAGCGTAACGCGGTTGTTCCCTGGGAGGCCATCCGCGACCGGGCCTGACCCACGGGGTACGCCCGCGCTGACCGGTTCAGCCGGCCGGCCAGAACCGGGTCCGATCCGGTGGCGCGGCCTGACCGACTCGGCCCGCCGCGCCGCCGTCATGGTTGACATAGTTTGCCAACCGGCTGCCGGCCGTCTCGCGCTTAGTCACGGGCGCGGGCTCAGGTAGGCGACCAGATACCTGACCCCGAAAGGATCGTCGCAGTACAGAACCTCGGCGGCCGGTGCCAGCGAACCCATGGCGCCCGACAGGACCTGCCAGGCGGGGCGGCCCGTGGCCATGAGCTCCCGCGCCAGCGCCCTGTCCAGCCGCCGCAGCGCATCTACCTCGCCGGAACGGACCGCGCGCTCGACCTCCGCGTCGAAGGTCACGGCTCGCGGGTCTCGGTAACCGGGAGCCCTCGGGCCACGCCGGGCGCTTCCGTCGCCCATGACCAGCAGGCCCATCCGGGCCTCGGTGGCGGCCAGCTCCGCGCCCAGCCTGACGCACGCGCTGGCCGGCTCGTCCTGGCCGACCGCCTGGAGGACCCGGCGGCCTTGGTACCCCGCCTGATCGAGGAGCATCGCGCCGAGGCCCAGGGCCAGCGGCGCAGACCCGGTACCGGTGCTCGCGATCGCGGGCGCGAAGACGGACGGGTTCAGCCGGCCCGCGCCGTCCCAGGCGCCGGTAGCGGCGGCCGGCCCGATGATGACGATCACCTCAGGGTCGTGCCGCAGCAGCCGCCTGACCACCTCCGCGCAGGCCGTCCGGAGCTCGGGCACGACCGCGTGACGCCCGGTGAGCTGCGGGCACAGCAGCGGCGGCGACGGGCACAGGGCCGCCCCCGCTATCACCGGCGTGCCCCCGTCCGCGCGATTTCGTTCACGGCCTAGGCCAGCCCTCGCACGGCGCGGGCGGGCGGAATGTCGCCCCGGATCGCTGAGACCATGTCGAGGACGTGCCTGGTGTCGCGCACCTGGTGAGCCCGGAACACGCGGGCACCCAGCCAGGCGCAGACGGCCGTGGTAGCCAGGGTGCCGGCCAGCCGCTCATCGACCGCGGCGTCCAGGGTCTCGCCCACGAAGTCCTTGTTCGATAGCGAGACCAGAACCGGCCATCCGGTGCCGACCAGTTCTTCCAGCCGCCGGGTGATCTCCAGCGAGTGCCAGGTGTTCTTGCCGAAGTCATGCGCGGGGTCAATCAGGATCCGCGCCGGGTCGACGCCCACGTCCACGGCGCGCGCCGCCAGTGCGAGCGTGGCGTCCAGGACGTCTTGCACCACGTCCTCGTAGGCCACCCGGAACGGACGGGTCCGCGGCGGCAGGTGCCCCGCGTGCGAGCAGACCACGCCTGCGCCAAACTCCGCCGCCACTTCGGCCAGCCTGCCATCCCAGCCGCCCCAGGTGTCGTTCAGCAGGTCAGCACCTGCGGCGCAGGCCTCACGACCCACCTCGTGCCGCCACGTGTCCACGCTGATGACCAGGTCCGGGTACGCGTTTCGGACCGCCGCGACGAACGGGACGGTGCGCCGGATCTCCTCGCGCGCGTCCACGTCGTCACCCGGCCGGGCGGGCACGCCGCCGATGTCCACGATGTCCGCGCCTTCGGCGACCACCGCGTGCACCCGCGCCATGGCGGCCGCCGCATCCCACGTCACCCCGGGCTGGTAGAAGGAATCAGGTGTCCGGTTCACGATGGCCATGACCAGCAGCCGATCCGGCTCGAACGCGCGCTGGTTGAGCCGCAAGGTCCCCGGCGGCCGCCTGTCCTGCGCCGGGTCCGTCCCGGTGGCCTCGGTCACGTCGACGGGCTCGTGTCGCGATGCTCAGTCACCGGCGCTCACGGCGTCGCACCGGGTCGCCCGTCGCGCCCCCGCGGCGAGCACGGACCTGGCCGGCGGCCGCTCGTGGGTCGGCACCGGCCGGGAGCGCCGGAGCACCTCGCCGTCTTCCCTGACGAACTGCTCGAGTGCGACCTCGCCGATCACGCGGTGCGGTCCGGGCCGTCGTTTTTCCGCCACGGCCAGCAACTCTGTCGCCATCACCGCCAGGTCGTGATTGGCCTGATGGCGGTGGGCGCGAGAGCCCAGGTCGACTTGCGCGAGCGCATCCAGGCCGTACCGCGAAGTGGTATCCAGCAGCGTCGACAGTTCCACGCCGTAGCCGACCGGGATGCTCAGGGTCTCGATCAGGCTCCGCCGGGCCGCCCATTCGCCGGCCAGCGGCTGAATCACGCCGGCCAGCTGGGGCCACCACAGGCTCAGCACGGGGCGCGCGACCAGTTCGGTGACCCTCCCTCCCTCGGTGGAGACCGAGCCGTCCGCCTCGGTCCGGACGCGGGCGTAGAACCCCTTGACGAGCCGCACGTCGGAGTCGGTGAGCAGCGGCCCGAGCAGGCCGGTCACGAAGTGGGGACCCCATTGGGTCAGGTCGGCGTCGACGAACGCCAGCAGGTCACCCTGGGTGATCAGGAGCGACTTCCAGAGCGCCTCGCCCTTACCCGGATAGGACCCGAGCGCGGGCGCGATGTCTCGCGCCCGATGCACGATCGCGCCGGCGGCGGCCGCTTCCTCGGCGGTCGCGTCAGACGAGTCGGAGTCGATGACCACGAGCTCGTCTACCAGGGGTGCATCCGACATCAGGGACTGGACCAGCGGGCGCACCACGCTCGCCACCGTCCGCTCCTCGTTTCTGGCGGGTATTACCACGCTGATCCGGGTGCCGTCGCGTTGCTTGCGTTTCAGCAGGTCGGTGACCGGCCAGTCCAGCCAGTGCGAGGTCCGCCGGCGATACCAGGCCTCGGCGCGGTGGTCCATTCTCCCGGCGACTCCCTCCGTTGCTTGCAGGCACCAGGCTACCGGTATCCCCCGATCGGACCTTGCGGCCTCGGGGCACGGCCGCCCGGTCTAGGCGCGGCCGTAGACGGGGATGGCCGCGCCCGAGATGAGCACCGCATCGTCCGAGACCAGGAAGGCGAGAACCCCGGCCAGCTCCGAAGGCTTCGGCCACCGGTGGTGCAGCGCATCGGGCATAGCCGCGCGGTTGGCGGGAGTGTCAATGATGCTCGGCATGATGCAGTTGACCCGCACTCCGTGCTCGCGGCCCTCCGCGGCGGCCGCTTCGACCAAGCGAACCACGCCGAGCTTGCTCACGCTGTACGCGAAGCTGTTCTCTCCTGCCTGGGTCGCGACCCGGCTCGAGACGTGCACGATCGTGCCGCCGCCCTGCGCGGCCAGCAGCGGCATGGCGTGCTTAGTGACGATCACCGCGGTCACCAGATTCAGCTCGAGCTGCTGCCGCAGAACGTCGATGTCGAGTCCGGGCAGGCCCTGCGGCGGGGTGTACCCGCCGATGAGGTTGACCACCGCCTGCGGCGGCGCCGGCATCGCGAGCGCCGCCGTGACGCTGGCCTCGTCCAGGGCGTTCACGGTGACGTAGTCGGTGTCCGGATGCCGGTCGGCGGGTAGCTTGGCGTCGGCCACCAGCACCGACGCGCCGTCAGCCCGGAACCGCTCGACGACTGACCGGCCGAGACCGCCCGCCCCGCCCAGCACGATGATCCTGCGGCCGGACAACGCTCGTTCCGTCATGCCTGCCCCTTGCGGCTAGGTTCCAATGACCGCTCATTGTGCCGGATCGGCTTCCGGGTCGCGGTTAGGGGCTGGCCAGTCCGCGCCAGCGGGGCTGCAGCCAGCCGCGCGCGCCGCGCGTTGCTGGGTCCGGTGCATTGTGTCAGCATGTGGCCATGGCTGAGTGGTGGCCGTTCGACCGCTCGCGGGTCGATGAGTGGAAGCGCAACTGGGCAGGCATTCTCTCCATGTCCAATGCCGCGGCTGCGTCGCTCGGCCTGCCCGAGCCCAGCATGCTCGTCGGTGACCCGTTCGCCGTGATCGTAGACGCTGCCCGGACGTGGCTGATCGGGAAGAAGAGGACGTTCAAGTTCGCCGGGCGCGACCTGACCTTGATCCTGGAAGACCTGTCGGTGGAAGGCTCGGATCTAGCCAAGGCCGTGGGCCAGTACGGCCAGGTTCGCATCTGCGCGCGGGACGTCGAGTGGGATGGCTACCGACTCGAGCGGTTGGAGATGCGCGCCAGGAACGTCCACCTCCGGCCCGGTACCAAGCCGGTGCTCGTGGCCGCGCCCGTGCTCTGCGAATGGTTCGTCTCAGCATCGGTCGCGTCCGGCTGGCTGGCCTCGGTATCCCCCCGCCTGGAGCTGGCCACGTACGCCGGCGTCCCCCAGATCGGCCTGGCGGGTAAGCCGTGGGCGCGTCTTGAGGTGGAGGCGGGCGCTGACCGCAAGTCAGTCCGCATCGAGCCACGCGCCCTGCACCTATTCGACCGGCGCGTGTGGCTGCGAGCCCCGGCCTTTCACGTGCCCCTGCCCGACCTGCCCTTCGACATCATGCTCACCTCGGTCGAGCCTGCTCCGGGCGGCTTCGTCATGCGCGGCGTGCTCACCGAGTGGCAGCGCCCGCTGTCCCGGGCTGACCTCGACCGGCTGCTGGCCACGATACGCGCGGGAAAGGACCGCCCCGACATCTGAAGGCGCGGCGGGCTGGCCCCGTCGACCTGCCCCCGGCCACTGGCCGCGGTTCGCCCGGCCGGGCCAGCTGAGGGCAGGCGATCCTGGCCAGCGTCAGCCTCGCCTGATCGCCGCGGCGGTAGTCGCGAGTCCCTCGGCCGTAACGTTCCCGGAACGGTCCAGGCCTAGCGTGAGGTTCCGTGGGAGGGGCGGAGCCAGCGGCCGCACAGACACCTGGGCCGGCGGATGGTGGCCGACGTGGCTGGCGCCTGGCCTCGCCGCAGATGGCGGCGGTGTTCGGCGCCCTGCTGCTGGTGGTCATGGGCGCCGAACCGGCGCTGGCCGGCCTCGCCCACCAGAGCGTGAACGCCGGCGGCGGGTCGGTGCCGGTGTGGTTCAGCGCCGCCTTCGCCGTGGTCGGCTTCGTGGTGGCGCGGCGGAAGCCGCGCAACCCGCTCGGCTGGATCATGCTCGCGACGGCTGGCTTTTTCGCGCTGAGCGAGGACGCCAGCTTCTACGTGGTGGCCGCCTACCGGCTCCGCCATGGCGGGCTGCCGCTGGGCTGGTTGGCACTGCTCGTGCAGCCCGGCTGGGCGCCGGCGATCGTGCTCCTGGGCCTGACCATCTTGCTCTTCCCCGACGGCCGGCTGCCGTCGGCTCGCTGGCGTTGGGTGCTGTGGGCGTACCTCGGCGTAGCCGTGTTGTGGATATCGGGCACCGTCATCCTTACCGTCGGCGCGATCGCCGCCCACCGCACCGGCGTGGATTCCGGGGGCAACCTGCTGATCTTTGATCACCCCACCGGCTCCGCGGCCTGGTGGGGCGTGGTCAACGGCGTGTTCTTCCCGTTGCTGGCGGCCGGCTGGCTGGCGTCGCTGGCCGCCCAGGTGATCAGCTACCGGCGTGCCTCGGGAGAACGCAGGCTGCAGCTGAAGTGGCTGATGAGCGGGACGGCCGTGGCCGGCGTCGGCTTGGCTAGTGCCGCCGGGCTGACGGACAGCAAGGCCGTGGTCATACAGGTCCTGGCCGCTGTCGCGTTCGTCGCGGTGCTGGCCATCCCGGTCAGCATGGGCGTGGCCATATTGAAGTACCGGTTGTACGACATCGACCGGATCATCAGCCGCACCCTGGCCTACGCGATCGTGACCGGGCTGCTGGTCGGGGTGTACGCGGGCCTGGTGCTGCTGGCCACCCAGGTGTTCGGGTTCCATGCTCCCGTGGCGGTCGCCGCCGCCACGCTGGTGGCGGCGGCGCTGTTCAACCCGGTGCGGCGGCGGGTACAGCATGCGGTGGACCGCCGGTTCAACCGCGCTCGCTACGACGCGGACCGCGCCGTGGCCACCTTCGCCGCCGGGCTCAAAGACGCCGTCGACATCGACACCGTGCGCGCTGATCTGCTCAGCGTGGTCAGCAGCTCGCTCGAGCCGACGCACGCCTCGGTCTGGATCAGGCGATAATCGTTCCGCCCGGGCGGCTGCCCCGCGGCTCACCCGGGCCGGCTGCGTCAGCGCGGGCCCATCCGGATCGCGCCGTCCAGCCTGATCGTTTCCCCGTTCAGCATGGGGTTCTCCACGATGTGCGCCACCAGCGCGGCGTATTCCTGTGGGTCGCCGAGCCGGGAGGGGTGGGGCACCTGCTCTTCGAGCGACCTGACCTGCTCGTCGGTCAGGTTCGCCATCAACGGCGTGTCGAACAGGCCGGGCGCGATCGTCACCACCCGGATCTTCAGCCGGGCCAGGTCGCGGGCGATCGGCAGCGTCATGCCGACGATGCCGCCCTTGGACGCGGAGTAGGCGGCCTGGCCGATCTGTCCCTCGAAGGCCGCCACCGACGCGGTGTTGACGATCACGCCCCGTTCCTCGCCTTCCCCGGCGACCTGGCTCATCCGGTACGCGGCGAGCCGGATGACGTTGAAGGTCCCGATGAGGTTGACCTGGATGACCCGGGTGAACTTCTCGAGCGGGAACGGGCCGTCCTTGTTCGCGGTGCGCGCCGCGGTGCCGATGCCCGCGCAGTTGACTACGATCCTGGGCACGCCGCCGGCCAGCGCACCCGCGGCGTCCAGCGCGGCGTCCACGGCGTCGGGGCTGGTCACGTCCCCGGGGGCGAACGCGGCTCGCGGGCCCATGTCCTTTGCGACCGCCGTGCCGTTGGAGCCGGGCAGGTCCAGAATGACCACCGAGGCCCCGGCCGCGTGCAGTTTCCTGACCGTGGCGAGTCCGAGCCCGGACGCTCCGCCGGTGACCAGGGCGATGTTTCCGCTGATCTTCATCCGAGCCTCCGGGTCCGTGCCAAGCCCGCGACAGTCGCACAGTCGGATTTATCAAATAGCGTACTGGTTGAGATGACACGACCACGGCCCCCATTCGCGGAGTTAGCGACATGAGCGCACCTGGACCGGATGTACCGCGAACGCGCCACGGGCCGCTGGCCGGCGTCCGCGTCGTGGAGCTTGCGGGCCTCGGGCCCGGGCCGTTCTGCGCCATGATGCTCGCCGACGCCGGCGCCACCGTGCTGCGCATCGACCGCCCTGGGGCGAGCACCGGGCGCCCCGGAGCAGCCAGCGCCGGGGCCGAGCGTGAGCTGCTGAACCGCGGCCGCAGGTCCGCCGTGCTGGACCTGAAGCATCCGCGCGGCACCGACGCGCTGCTCCGGCTCATCGACACCGCGGATGTGCTGCTCGAAGGCTTCCGGCCGGGGGTGACCGAGCGGATGGGCGTCGGTCCGGACGTCTGCCTGCGCCGGAATCCGCGGCTGGTCTACGCCCGGATGACCGGGTGGGGCCAGGACGGACCGCTGTCCGCCACGGCCGGTCACGACATCGGCTACATCGCCCGGGCCGGCGCCCTGCACGCCCTGGGCCGGGCCGGCGGTCCGCCGCAGTTCCCCGCGAACCTGCTCGGCGACTTCGGCGGCGGCGGGATGGTCATGGCCTACGGCATCTGCGCGGCCCTGGTCGAGCGGGCCACATCCGGGCAGGGCCAGGTGGTGGACGCGGCGATCGTGGATGGGGTGGCGTCGCTGCTGGCCATGCCGCTGATGCTGATGGCGCAGGGCCTGTGGCGTGACGAGCGCGGAGTGAACCTGCTCGACAGCGGCGTGCCCTGGTACGACGTCTACGAGACCGCCGACGGGCAGTGGATGGCGGTCGGCGCCTTGGAACCGCGGTTTTACGCCGAGCTGCTCGCCCGGCTCGGCCTGGCCGATGCGCCCGACCGTGCCGACCCGCAGAACTGGCCTGAGCTGCGCGCGCTGCTGTCGGCGCGGTTCAAAGACCGGACCCGGGACGAGTGGACGGCGATCTTCGCCGGAAGCGACGCATGCGTCGAACCGGTGCTGTCCATGACCGAAGCCGCCGTCGATCCGCACCTGGCCGCGCGTGAGACCTACGTCACCCGCGGCGGTGCCATCGAACCCGCCCCGGTTCCCCGCTTCTCCCGGACTCCGGGCCGGCTGCCCGGGCCGCCGCCCGCGCCCGGCCAGCACACGACCGAGGCGCTCACCGAATGGGGCCTGGACGACGTGGCGGACCTGGTCGCCTGCGGTGCCGCCGTCCAGGCCTAGCCCCGGCCTAGCCCGCAGGTCGGGGCTCCGGTCTCGTGTCACGGTGCTGCGGGTACCGCGCCGCTAGCGGCCCCGGGCGCCGCGTGCCGTCAAGCGGTCGGCCGCTGGAGGACGCCCTCCTTGATGTAGCGCCGGATGGCGAGATCCTCGATACGGTCAAGCCGGCGGAGCAGGTCGCGCAGCTCGGTGAGGAAAGCCCCCCGCCGCGCCGCGATGTCCTCGCCGGGTTCGAGCAGCCCTCGGTTCCTGGCCAGCTGAAGCGCGGTCTGGAACAGCAGCACGGAGACCGACTCCGAGCTGCGCAGCCGGCGCTGCGCCACGTACTGCTGCCCGAGCCCGAGCGCCCGCCTGGTCACCTCCGCGTCGTCGGTCAGGGCCTCGTCGTTGGCCAGCACGTCAGCGACGATCCAGTAGGCCTCCACGAACGGCCGCACGATCACGTGTGACACCAGCGGCCGCATCCGGCCCAAGAGCGCGGCGGCTTCCTCGGGACCCGACCGCAGCCGCTCTTCCCATTCGGGGTCGTGCCGGACCATTTCCTGCCGGATCTGGCGCCGGTGCTCGTCGCGCTCCCTGAAGTAGAACTCGAACTTCAGCAGGTCGCGAAGCCGGGCGATCTCGGCCCAGAAGGCTCCGACCGGGTCGGGGCCCTCTTCCTCGGCCCGCAGCACGGCCAGCTCGCACAGCGCCGTATCGAGCAGGAAGTGGATCAGCGAGTTCCGGTAGAACGTGGCGGCCAGCTGATGCTCTGGTTCGATCAGCCAGACCGGCTCGCGTCCGTCCGTCACGTAGCTGACGACTCCGCCCTG
>JASHVM010000030.1:0-14062 GCA_030044595.1 Streptosporangiaceae bacterium | reverse complement strand
GCGCTTTCGGCGGGTCCGTGGGCTTCATCTTCTTCGTGTTCTGGGGGCTCGCGGTCGTCTACCAGATAAGGAACTGGCGGCGCGCGACCGGGGAACAGCGGCAGCAGCTCAGCTGGCTGATGGCCGGGGGGGCCGCGGCCCTCATCTCGTTCCTCGCCGCGATCGCGGCCGGCGCCCTGCCGCACAGCCTGAGCGGGGCGGTCAGCGACGTGCTCGAGTGCGGCATCGCGGCCCTGCCGGTGGGCATGGGTGTGGCGATCCTGAAGTACCGGCTGTATGAGATCGACCGGATCGTCAGCCGGACGCTGGCCTACGCGATCGTGACCGGGTTGCTGGTCGGGGTGTACGCGGGGCTGGTGCTGCTGGCCACGCGGGTGCTGTCGGTGAGGTCACCGGTGGCGGTGGCCGCGGCGACGCTGGCGGCCGCGGCGCTGTTCACCCCGCTGCGGCACCGGGTCCAGCGAGTGGTGGACCGCCGGTTCAACCGGGTCCGGTACGACGGGGACCGCATGGTGCAGGCGTTCGCGGCCCGGCTGAAGGACGCGGTGGACCTGGAAACGGTCCGCACGGACCTGGCCGGCGTGGTCACCCAGGCCCTGGAGCCGACGCACGTCACGGTCTGGACGGCCAGGGACTCAGAGCTCTCGCGGCAGCGCTAGCGCGGGTGCCCTGGTCGCACTCGACGAACAGGTGATCGCGGGCCAGGCCGGCGTTGCCGCCGCGCATTGCAGCGGGCACGTACCGGCCAGCGGGGTTCGGGGCATCGGCGTCAGGCTAAGGTGCGGTCATGGAGACCTCGGCGGAGGGGAGGGCATTCACCGCGCGTCTTCGCGACCAGTGCGACCGCATCTGGGCCGGCCTGCACGCGCACCCATTTTTGGGCGAGCTCACCCGCGGGACGCTGCCGCTGGACAAGTTCCGCTTCTTCATCGAGCAGGATCTGCTGTTCCTGCCCGAATTCGCCCGCTGCATGGCCATGGGCGCCGCGAAGTCAACCAGCGAGGCGGAACTGGAGTTCTTCGCCAGGCAGCTCGACGGGATCATCCGCCTGGAGATCCCGAGCAACCGGCGGCTGCTGAAGCGGGTGATCAGCCTGGGTGCGCAAGAGCGGGGAGGCTCGCTCGGGATGGCTCCGACTAACGTGGCCTACACCAGCTTCCTGCTGGCCACGGCGGCGGGCGGCGGCCCGCTGGAGATCACTGCCGCTATCCTCCCGTGTTCCTGGAGCTATATCGAGATCGCCCGCGGCCTTAAGGACGAGGTCGCGGAGCATCCCGTGTACTCGGACTGGGTGGGTTTCTACCTCCAGGACGAGGAAGCCGACCTGGTCCAGAACATGCGGGAAACCTTCGATGACATGACCCGCGAGGGGACCATGAGCGAGACCCGCCGTCAGCGGCTGGCCGAGATCTTCATGATGAGCTCGCGGCTCGAGGGCATGTTCTGGGAAATGGCGTACACGCTGGATCAATGGCCTGACCTTGGCTAGCGCCAGGGGCCGGTCATTCCGCTGGCCCTTCAGCCGCGGCGGGCAGGCAGCCGAGGATGCGGGCCGGTTCCCTAGGACTCGTCCTTGCCGCCGGCGTCTGCCGTCTCGCTGGCCGCGGCCCGGCCTTTGCTGACACCTCGCTGAAACCCGGCGAGCCGGTCACGCGCCGCAGCGGCTGACCGGGGCGGCGCGGCGGGCGGCTTACTCGAGATCGAACCAGGGACCAGGTTCGCATTGGGGAGCCGCCTGGGGAGCCCGGCGGCTGTCGAACCGCCGGAAGACGGCGCATCGGCGGTCTGGGCGGCTCGCCAGCCTTCGTCGCCGGGCGACGACCAGCGGTCCTCCACCGCGGCGGCGTGACGGGCCGGGCCGGACGCCTCGCGGCCGCTGTCGAACCAGTGCGACTCCACCTCGTCGTAGATGGGCGGCCCGCCCGTTCTCGCGAGATCGTCCGCAGGCGGCACGACCACCTCGACGGGAGCTGCCTCGTAGCTGACCGCCCGGACCGCAAGGCCGGACCCGTCGGCATCCCCGGCCGTCGCGGCGGGCGCCGCGGAGCCGGATGATCCTACGGTCGCTGGCGGCTCGGCTCGCGTGGTCACCAGCTGCTGGGCCGGTGCGATTAGCGCGGACCCGGCCTGCGCGGTTACCGGGGGCTCGGGCCGCGACGCCAGCCCAGGGCTGCCGATATCGCTTGAGGCTGGCCATCCAGCGGCACCTTGGTAAGTGACAACTTCATCGGGAAGCCAGACGAGCGCCGTGAGACCGCCGGATCTTGCCTGATTCAACCGGACCCTGATTCTGTGCCGTGCGGCGAGTCTGGCGACGACCAGCAAGCCCATCCACTTAACGGCATCGAGATCGGTCGCTGGCGGATTCTCCAGCTGCCAATTCGCGTAGGCCATCTCTTTCGCGGTCATTCCGATGCCGCGGTCGGTGATGTCAACCAGGACGCCGCCGGTGGGCTGCATCTGGCCGGTGACCTGGACCGGCATGTCCGCCGCTGAGAACGATGTCGCGTTCTGGATCAATTCGGCGAGCAGGTGGACCACGTCACCCGCGGCAGGTCCGCGTACCGCGATGTCCTGCTGCACGTCAAACGAGACGCGCTGGCCGTCCTCGAGCTCGGAGGTCGCGGCCTGGACCAGATACGTCAGCGGCAGAGGCTGATTCGAGTCAGTCGATGGCTCTTGACCGGCCAGGATGAGCAGGTTCTCCGAGTTGCGGTACAGGTGGATGGCGATCCGGTTGACCTTGGCCAGGTTGGCCAGGCGCTGCGCATCCTGCTCCCCGTGCTCAAGGCTGCCCACGAGGCGGATCTGGCGTTCCACGAGGGACCGGCTACGGTGAGACAGGTTGACGAACATGGCGTTGAGCTTGGTGCGGAGCTGGGCCTCGTTGGCCGTCAGCCGCGAGATTTCCCGGCGCATCTGGTCGAAGACGGTCGCGGGCTCCCCTGTCTGGTCCGCGGAACCGGCCGCCTGGAGGACGCCCGCCTGAAGTCCCTGCCACGGGCGTAGGGCGAATTGGGCGGCCTTGATCGTGGCCCACAGCCCCAGCGCCAGGACGATGACCAGCACGGCGCTAGTCAGGACCACCGATATGACCGCCCCGTCGTGTACGGAACTGGCCCGCGAATGGATCGACGGGCCGGTCAGCAAGGCGACAACGTGCACGACGCACAACGTGACGACGATCGCGGTGACGGTCGGGATGATGGCCAGCAGGAGTACGCGCGACCTGGCATCTGAGCCCGGCTGCCGGCTGCTGGAGCCCTTCCGGTACGCGGACTCGGTGCTGGGCCGCGGTTCGCTGGCCGGGGGCGGACTAATCCTCTCAGGCCGCCGGGACAGGCCCGGGTCGGGTGCCGGGACCGTGGTCACGCTCCCGGCGAGTGGCGGGGAGAACGCCACCGCTTCCGGACCGCGGGATGGAGCGAGGGCCGTTCGCCCGGCATCGTACGCGGGCCTGTCGGTCGGCCCGTGCGGGCTCTCGCCCGGCGTCCGGACCACGTCCACCACCATGAGCGTGGCGACGGTGAGGACCAGAACCACGAAGAGGATCTCGCCGAGCACGCCGCTCACGCCTTGTCGATCGCCGGAGGCCGGCCCGGCGGTAGACCCGACATGGTAACCCCTCCCCGCGCCCTGCGGCGCGCACCAACGCGTTCCACGTCACACTAACCGGTAAACGGTGGACGCATGTCCGGTTTATGGATGAAAAATTCGGTTTGCATCGCGTACGCCCCGTCCTCGGCTACCGTGCCCGGCCTTCGGTTTCCGGCCGGAGGCGGAAATACTGCGGCCGGAGCACGAAGCGGACGATGGGAATGAGGATCACCCCGACGCCGATGATCCCGATCAGCGACCAGATCTGCGCCGCAGGCGCGGCCATCAGCGTCTTCACGACGACCCAGCCCAGGAATCCCGCTGAGGCCACCGGGAGCACGCCGAGGATCACCGCGTCCAGCGCTTTGCTGAAGATGCGGCGCCAGTAGTAGACGACGGCGGTGACCGCGGTAAAGATGTAAAAGACGGTGTACAGCAGGCTGCTCACGGCGATCACGTCGCTGAAGGTGTTCGCCAGCGAGGTGGCCAGCAGATAGGCCCACGTCAGCCCCAGCAGAGTCAGGCCGACCAGGAGGGTCGCGGCGACCGGCGTGGCGAACCGGCGGTTCACGTTACCGAGGACCGGCGGCAGCACCCGGTGGCTCGCCATCCCGTACACGATCCGGGCGCTGAGCACGATGACGGTGCCAGTGGTGGCGATCACCGACAGCGCGAGAGCGAGCGCCATGAGCTTGGCCCATCCGCTGCCGCCCAGCGCCTGAGCGCTGTAGACCAGCGCGTCGGTCGCGTGGGCCTGCAGTCGGGCGGGCGACACCACGCCCTGCAGGCCCACCTGCGTCAGGGCGTAGATGACGGCGAGCAGGGCGGTCGCCATCATGGCCGCCCGGCCCGGATTGGTACGCCGGTGGGTGACCTCTTCATTGACGTAGACGGTGCCCTCCCAGCCGATGTACACGAACACCGCGATCAGGAATCCCGCGGCAAGATCGCCGCGACCGCCGATCCCGCTGAGGCTGAACCAGCCCCTGGTGATCGGGAACGTGCCGTGCCGGTGACCGATGACCGCGATCAGGCCGACGATGGCGAAGCCGATGAGGATCGTGTACTCGACTATCGCCATGCCGACCTGGGTGCGAGCGGTGATCCGAATGCCCACCACCGCGATTACAAGCATGCCGAGGATCACCGCGGTGCTGATGAACATGTTCGCCGTCGTGCTGGAGGAGGAGGCGGAGCCGAAGACGGCGAGGACGGACGGCCCGAGTTCGACCGTGGTGCCGACCGTGGCCAGGATGGTGCCCATGATCATGATCCAGCCGACCATGAAGCCGAGATACGGGTTGATCACACGGCCGACCCACTCGAAGGACGCACCGCAGTTGGCGTTCCACGCATTCAGGCGGCGGTAGCAGTTGGCGATCACGATCATCGGCAGCGCGATGAGGATAAGAGCGGGACCGCTGGCGTACGCGGTCGCCAAGGCCAGCGCGGCCAGCGTCAGCCCGGCTGATGCGGCTGGCGCGGCGTTGGCCATGCCGATGACGGTGTCCTGCGCCACTCCGATCGCGTTAGGCTCGAGCCTCGCCTCGGGGACGCTCCTGGTGAGAGCGGCGGGAGAGTCAACCGTCATCTGGGTCTCCTATGCTGCTGCCCGCCGCGCCATGGCGGGCAGCGGAATGCCTTGTTCAGCGCCGGGAGGAATGCGCGTACGCGCCGCCCCCCACCTGGTCCGGCTCCGCCGCTCCACGATCTCGAGGCGCGCCGGCCCAGGATAGCCACTTGCGAGATAGTAACGGGCAATCCGGTCACAAGGTGACAAGAGGCAGAAATTTCCTGCCGATTGGCTTCGGCGAGCCGGCCGCGGCTTATGGCGATCAGCCTTCCCCGATGTTCGCCAGGCTCTGACGGACGGTGTTGGTCAGCGCGTCCCCGGGCGGCAGGGTGCGCTCACAGCGGACGAGGGTTTCGCGGAGTAGCGCCTCCGCGTCTCCGACCCGCCCCACGGCGTAGTACAGGTACGCCAGGTTGACCAGCCGGACCAGCGTGTCGGCGTGGTCGGGACCGAGGACGCGCTCCGAATCCGCGCGGCACTGCTCAGCCATTTGCATCGCGGCCGGTATGCGCCCGGCCGCCTGGTAGGCAGCGGACAAGCTCGCGGCGGTCGCGATCGTGTCCCGATGCTCGCGACCCAGCACCTTCTCGCGGTCGGACAGCACCCGCTTGTAGTGCGTGATCGCGTCTTTTACCTTGCCTTCTTTCAGGCGGTTCGCGGCGAGCCGGTCCCGGATAGCAATCGTCTCCGGGTCGCGCGGCCCTTGGAGCCGCTCGCGATCGGACAGGCTGCGCGCTAGCAGTCGGCTGGCCGCGGTCAGGTCGCCCACCGCCTGGTACGCGGCAGCAAGGCTATCCCTGGTGCTGAGGGTGTCCGGATGCCCGTCGCCACGGAACTGCTCGCACTCGCTGACCGCGTGCAGCAGGACGGTGACCGCGTCCGCGGGCTCGCCCGCCATGATGAGGGCCCGGGCCAGGCTGGCGCGAGTCGCGACGATGGCGGGATGCCCCGGCGCTAGCTCGCGGGTCCGTTCGGCCAGGACACGCTGGTACCACTGAACCGCATCCGCGGCGCGCCCGGCCTTCAGGTACGCCGCCGCCAGCTGATCGGCCACGACGAGGGTGTCCGGGTGGCCGGGGGCGAGCTTGGTCTCGCAGCGCGCAGCCAGGTCCTGCCAGTATTCGACGGCCGACCCCACCATCCGGGCTTGGTCCAGGCTCCGGCCCGCCCGCAGCAGCAGCGGATGGCATCCGTCGGCCCACAGTACGTCGGCAGCCGAGTCCTGCAGGCTGGCCGCGTTCGCCCTCAGCCTGGCCGCCGCCCACGGCTGCGGCTCGTCGGCCGGCCAGACTTCGAGCAGCGCACTGGCCGCCGCCCGCGCCGCAGGCTCCTGGACCTGCGCGGGTGCCGCCAGCCGGACCGCCGTCTGGACCGCCGAGCTCATCCCCACGGTCCACGGCGTGACCTCCCGGTTGATGCTGATCAAGCCGGTCCGCTCGAGGACGAACAGCACATCCCAGGCCAGCTTGGAGTCTGCTGCCGCGGACGGCGAGGCGCCGGCTCCGCCCAGGTACTCCGCTACGGCCCGCGCGCCGAAGATGGCTCCCGGAATCCCGTGACCGTCGAGAAGCGCCACCAGGACCAGCGTGAGCCGGACCGACCCGCCCGGCAGCAGCGCTTCTGCCCGCTCCAGCGAGAGTACCCAGGTCACCATGGCTGCCGACGGCATCTCGACGGACCCGGTCCACAGCTGTTCTCGCCTGCTGACGAAGAAGTCCCGGTAATCACGGCAGGTCAGGTTGGAGCTTGCGACCACCGCGGCGGCCTGCCCGAGCGCCAGTGGCTCGCGGCCGAGGGTCTCGACGAGGTCGATGGCCCCCTGGCGCTGGAACGGATTCATGCTGAGCCGTTCGGTCAGGCCGTTCAGCGCTTCCCGGAGGCTGAAGAACCCGACCGGGATGACCCGGGTGTCCGTCCCGCTGACGGCGATGCCGGGGCGAGCGCAGGTGACCAGCAGGCGGCCCGCCGGCCCCGCTGGCCACAGCACGTCCAGGTCGACGGCTTCCGGCAGGTCGTCGAGCACCACGAGCCAGGGTTGCCTGGTCTCACCCAGCCAGCTGGCGAATCGAATAGCGACCGATTCGGCGGTCCCGGTGGGCTCGATGCCGGTGGCCGCCACCGACGCCTCGACGAAACCGGACAGGACGGACGCCCGGTCGGTGACGGAGATCCAGATCAGCGCGTCGATGGCTTGCGACCGCCACAATGACTCCGCGACCATCACGGCGGTCTGGGTCTTGCCGCCTGCGCCGAGCCAATTCGGCAGGCCCGGCGCGGACGACGCGCCCAGCGCAGATGACGGGCTTGACACCAGCGCGACGGCGGAACCGGGGACCAGGATGTCCACGATGCCGTCAGCGCTGTCAGGACGGTCGGTAAACCCCTCGGCCAGGGGAGGCACCTGGCCGATCCGGAAACGTCGCCCGCGCTTCGCTGGCATTCCCACTAGGGCACCACCGCCCGCCACCCCCCTACTTGGGGCTGTTCCGGAACCTTCTCTGAACCGTTCCGGAAACCGCCTCTGAGTACCTAGATAACACGCGAAGGTTCAAGCGCGGAGAACTTTGTACATATCGGACCCTTTGGCATGACCACCGTGCACGTGCAGTGACATTATGCACGTGCACGGTGGCCAGATGCACGTGCAACGGAAGATCTTCGGCGCAAACCTGAGGGCTCGCCGCGGTTACCCCTCACCCGTGATGCTCGCCATGGTCTGACGGACGGCCTGGGTCAGCGGGTCTCCGTAGGGCAGGACCCGCTCGCAGCGCGCGGCCGCGTCGCGCAGCAGCGCCTCAGCGTCGCCCACCCGGCCCACGGCGTAGTACAGCCGCGCAAGGCTCGCGCAGCGGGCCAGCGTGTCCGGATGGTCGGCACCGAGGACCCGCTCCGAATCCGCGCACGTCTGCTCGGACAACTGGACCGCCGACGGCATCCGGCCCGCTGCGTGGTAGGCAGCGGCCAGGTTCGCCCTGGTCGCTATGGTGTCCGGATGCTCACGCCCGAGCACGCGTTCCCGGTCGGCCAGGACCCGCTTGTAGCCGGAGATGGCGTCCTTGGTCTTGCCCTCGGCCAGGTAGGCCGCTGCGAGCTGGTCGCGGGTGTTGATCGTGTGCACGTCGCGCGGACCCTGCAGCCGCTCGCGGTCGGCGAGCGTCCGGGTGAGCAGCCGGATCGCCGCGGTGACATCGCCCGCGGCCTCGTCGGCCCGGGCGAGCTTATCCCTGACCGCGAGAGTGTCGAGATGGCCCGGGCCGAGGAACTGTTCGGATTCGGCCACGGCGCGGCGCAAGACGCTCACCGCCTCCGCGGGCTGGCCGGCGACGACCAAGGCGTTGGCCACGCTGACCCGGGCCGCGATAACGGCCGGGTGCCCGGGCGCAAGCTCGCGGCTCCGCTCGGCCAGAACGCGCTGATACCACGCGACCGCTTCGCCTCCGTACCCGGCCGCCAGGTACGCGCCAGCCAGCTCAGACGCGACAACCAGGGCGTCCGGGTGGTCGGGCGGTAGCTTGTTATCGCACTGGACAGACAGCTCACGCCAGTACTCCACGGCCGGTCCCACCAGCCGACCGCGGTCCAGGCTCCGGCCGGCGCACAGCAGCAGCGGATGGCAGCCGTCAGCCCAGAGCACATCCTTGGCCGCGGTCTGCAGGCTGAACGCGTTCGCCCGCAGCACGGCGGCCGTCCACGGCTGCGGTTCGTCGACGGGCCACGCTTCCAGGAGCGCGTTCGCCGCCACCCGGGCCGCGCGGTCACGGAGCGGGGCGGGTGCCGCCAGCCTGATCGCCGCCTGGACCACCGGGTTCATCCAGACCGAAGGCGGCGCGGCGGCCCGGTTGATGCTGATCAACCCGGCCCGCTCGATGGCGGACAGCGCGTCCCAGGCGGGCTTGGGGTCGATCGGCGTGCCGAACCCGGGGCCGGTACCGCCCAGGTAGCCGGTCACCGATGACGTGCTGAAGATCGTGCCCGGCACCCCATGACCGTCCAGCAGCGCGACAAGGACCAGCATCAGCCGGACCGACTGGCCTCGCAGCAGCGTTTCCGCCTGGCCCAGGGACAGGGTCCAGGTGACTGAGGCGGCTGAGGGGACCTCGCCCGCCGCCACCCCGATCTGCTGCCGCCTGCGGGCGAAGTAGTCCCGGTAGTCCCGGCAGGCCAGGTTCGAGTTGGCGACCACCGCGGCAGCCTGGGCCAGGGCCAGCGGCTCGCGACCCAGGGCATCGATGAGGTCGATCGCACCCTGGCGCTGGGACGGGTTCACGCTGAGCCGATCGGTCAGGCAGGCGAGGGCCTCGCGGACGCTGAAGAACCCGATAGGGAAGACGCGGGTCACGCGCCGACTGGACGTGACCGCCGACTGCGTGCTGGTGATGACGAGGCGACCCGCGGGCCCTTCCGGCCACAGACCGTCCAGCTCATCCGCGTCCGGCACGTCATCGAGCACCACGAGCCACCGCCGGCGGGAGTCGCCGAGCACGCTGACGAAGCGCGCCGCAACCGATTCGGCCGTCCCGGTCGGCTCGATCCCCGTCGCCGCCGCCGACGCCTCGACGTACGCCGACAGCACCGAGGACCTGCTGGTCGCCGAAACCCAGATCAGCATGTCGATCTCACCGGATTGCCACAGCGATTCAGCGAGCATCGCGGCGATCTGAGTCTTGCCCGACGTGCCCAGCCAGTTCTGCTGGCCCTCGGCGAACACCGAGCCCGGCACCAGCGCGACGGACGAGCCGGGCACGAGGGCATCCGCGATGCCCCGCGCGGTGTCGGGCCGGGCGGTGAATCCCTCGGCCAGCGGGGGCACCTCGCCGACTCGGAACCGCCGCGCTGACTGATCAGCCGGCACCCGTCCCGAGGGCGTCACAGGCTGCTACCCCCCAACGATTTCTCTCGGGCCAAGGAGCCTCCTCGGATCGTTCAGCCGATGGCACGCGGAGGTTCAGGCCCGCGGAACCTTTCCGTATCGGGATCTTCGCTAACACCACCATTATGCACGTGCAACACGGTCCAGGGCAGGTGCAGTTGGCACCCTGTTGCGCAGGCTAGCGAGCGGCTGTTCCTGAGTCGGCCACCGAGGCCAGCAGAGCCGCCCGGGCCTGGTCCACGGCGGCCAGCATCGCGCCGCGCAGCACCGGCTCATCCGGGACGCCGGTAGGCACCACCCGCGGGCGGGAGGGCCAGATGCGCGCCACCTCAGCCGCCACCCGGGACGCCAGGGCGACTCCGCCCGCCCGGCCCACTTCGCCGCCCAGCACCACCAGGCCCGGGTCGAGCACCACGCAGACCGAGGCGACCCCGACCGCGACCCGATGCGCGAGTTCGTCGAGGAACGCCGAGGACACCGCGGACACCGCGGCGCGCACCGCTTCGGCCGCCGTCTGCGCGGTGAACCCGTAGCCGGCCGCGAGCGCGCGCACCGCGCTGCCGCCGGCCAGCGACTGGAAACCGCCGCTGGCCGGATGCCTGATGTCGGTGTGCAGCGGCGCTCCGTGCACCGGCAAGTAGCCGATCTCGCCCGCCGCCCCGGCCGTGCCCCGGTGCAACTGGCCGCCGAGGATGGTGGCCAGGCCGAGCCCGACGCCGAGCCATACCAGGACGAAGTTATCGGCGCCGACGGCGGCGCCAGCGGCGCGTTCGGCCATCGCGGCGAGGTTCACGTCGTTCTCGATCACCACCGGCTTGTGCAGGACGTCCCTGAGCGCGTCGAGCGCGCCCTCGTGCCAGGCGGGCAGGTTGACCACGAGTCGCGGGTCGCCGGTCCGCGGGTCGACCACGCCGGGGCTTCCGATCACGAGCGCGCTCAGCCTGGTGACGTCCACCCCGGCCTTGGCACAGGCCCGCTCGACGACCCCGCGGACCAGCTCCACCGGGTCATCGGCACCGTTGGGATTGACGCTCACGTCGGCTACCCGCCGGCCCGTAACGTCGGCTACCGAGGCGCTGACCAGGTCAGATTCCATGTAGAGGCCCGCGACGTAGGCGCTTGAAGGGACGACCGAGTACAGCGCGGCGTTCGGGCCCCGGTTCCCGGCCTGCTCCCCCGCGATCGTCACCAGGCCGCGTTCTTCCAGCCTGGCCAGCATCTGCGACACGGTGACCTTGGATACTCCGGTATATTCGCTGATCTGCGACCTGGTTAGCATGTCGCCGCCGAGCAGCAGCTCAAGAGCGGCCCGGTCGTTCAGCTCGCGCAGCAGGCTGGGCGTGCCCGGCCGGCCCCGCGTGTCCTGCTGAGGCCTGCGCTGGAGTGGGTCCTGCATCGCGGTCCCTTCGTGGTGGTGATTCACCATCCGTCACGCTATCGGAGCGGTTTACGTCTCGATCCGGCAACGGGGACTATCTTATAGGAAAGTTTCCTGTTAGTTTCTGTGGTACGGCTCTCATAAGTTTGATCGCCGAGTTCACCACCCGGAAGGAGTGCCAGCAGCAGTGGGACTCAGAAAGACACCGGCCGCCGTGGTCGCGTTCGGCACCGCGGCTGCGCTCGCGATCGCAGGCTGCAGCTCGAGCGGCTCATCGACCAGCGCGTCGACGTCCACATCGTCGGCGCCGGCGCAGCTCACCGTCTGGCGGATGGGCGCCTCCGTGGCGTCGCAAGTCACCTGGATGAACAACATCGTCGCCGAATTCCACAAGGACTTCCCGCAGTACGCCAAGACCAAGGTCAACGTCGTATGGGTGCCCTGGACCAGCAACACCACCGAGTGGAACAACGCGCTGGCCAGCGGCAAGAACGCCCCCGACATCACCGAGCTGGGGAACACCCAGACGCCCACCGAGGCGTCGCTTGGCGTGCTCACCAGCATCAACAGCTACGTGAACTCGTGGTCGGGTAAATCCGGCCTGGTGCCCGGCATGCTCGCCAACGACACGCAGGGCGGCAACATCTATGCCGTCCCGTGGTTCGGCGGCGTGCGCGGGGTCTGGTACCGCACTAACCAGTTCAAGGCGGCGGGCATCACCAGCACGCCGACGACCTGGGCGCAGCTGGTCACCGACGCGCAGAAGCTGATGGCCAAGTACCCAGGCACCTACGGCATCGACGCCATCACCGACGACACCAACGCCTTCGCCAGCTTCATCTGGGGCGCGGGCGGCCAGATCGCCACCGAAAGCAACGGCACGTGGACCGCGGACCTGACGTCTCCCGCGGACCAAGCCGCGATCAAGTGGTACGTCTCGCTCTACCGCACCTACCACCTGTCGCCGTCGAAGTACATCGGCCAGACCGAGCTCGGCAACACCGGTTCGACCTCGGGCGGAGCCAACACCGACTTCGGCCTGGGCAAGCTCGACCTGTACATCGACGGACCGTGGGCCTCGGCCACGATGCCCGCCAACTCGGTGGACAAGTCCGACTGGGCGTCGTTCCCGATCCCGAGCGAGAATGGCCCGAACCCGGCACCGGCCTTCGCCGGCGGCTCGGACCTGGGCATCTTCAAGACCAGCAAGTACCCGCAGGCCGACTGGGACCTGATCTCGGTCATGGACAGCGAGCCGAACTCCACCTCGTTCGCCAACCTGCAGGGCTTTTTCCCGCCGTACAGCTCGCAGCTGACGAACGGACCGTACAAGTCCAGCCAGCTGTTGTCCGGCTTCGCGGCGGCGGCGTCGAACACCCAGATCTCCCCGCTGAACGCCAAGAACTGGACCACGGCGGACACCGGCAAGTACTACATCATCCCCGACATGCTGAAGTCCCTGATGAACGGCGCGCCGTTCGCCTCTACCGTGGCCGCGGCCAATTCGCAGCTGCAGACCGTCCTCAACACGGGCAGCGAGAGCTAGCCTCGCTAGTCTCCACATGGTGAAAACCGTTCGCGGCCGGCCGGGGAGCATCAGTTCCCCGGCCGGCCCGCCCTCCGGCCAGGCCGCACCGCTTTCGTTCCGCCGGCGGGGTGCGTTGTGGATCAGGCGGCACCGGGTGGCCCCGTACCTGCTGGTGCTCCCCTCGCTCGGGATGATCGCCGCGCTCTTGCTGTGGCCCACGGTCCAGATCGGGGTCTTCTCGTTCCAGAACTACGGGCTGCCGCAGCTGGTGGGGAACGGGCCGACGCAGTGGGTGGGGTTCAGCAACTACACGCAGATCCTGCACGACCCGGAGTTCTGGCTGTCGCTGCGGCTGAGCGTGGTCTCCGCCGCGGTCATGGTCCCGCTGACGCTCGTGGTCGGGACCCTGGTCGGCCTGCTACTCGCCCACCTGGGCCCCAAGATGGCCGCGTTCGTGTCTTCGGTGGCGATCCTCGCCTGGGCCACGCCCCCGGTGTCGGCGAGCGTGATCTTCGTCTGGCTCGCTACCCCGGACGGCGGGATCGTCGACTGGTTCGCCACCAAGCTGCCGCACTGGCTGGGCGGCGGCGCGCAGTGGGCCGGGTTCTCCTGGACGAACGCCGCGCTGCCCGCCTACACGCTGGTGATCGCGCTGGTGGTCTGGACGGCCTTCCCGTTCATCGCGATCGCCGTGCTCGCCGGGCTGCGGACCATACCGCCCGAGCTGCACGAGTCCGCCCGGGTGGACGGCGCAGGCGCCTGGCGGACCTTCTGGCAGGTCACCTACCCGCTGCTCAAGCCGATGTTCCGGGTGCTGTTCCTGCTGTCGGTCATCTGGGACTTCGGCGTGTTCACGCAGGTGTACATCATCATCGGGGAGCTTGGCCAGCGGGACGAGTACAACCTGGGCATCTACGAGTACGCCACCGCATTCCAGCTGCCGCCGGCCTACGGACTGGCGTCCGCTCTGGCCTTCATCCTCACGATCATCCTGCTCATCATCACGGTCGGCTACGTCCGGGCATCGGTCAAGGAGGGGGCGCTGCTATGACAATCCTGGCCGCACGCACCGCACGGCCGCCGGTAGAGCGGCCGGCGCGGCCGCGCTGGCGCCCG
>JASHVM010000330.1:0-9490 GCA_030044595.1 Streptosporangiaceae bacterium | reverse complement strand
CGTTGGTCAGCAGCATCAGGCCCTCGGTGTCGTAATCCAGCCTGCCGATATGGAACAGCCGCTCCGATCGGTCGCCGAGGAAGTCGGCCACGGTCCGGCGGCCACGCGAGTCCGACATCGCGGTCAGCACCTTGGCCGGCTTGTTGAACGCCAGGTACACCAGGCCGGGCTTGGCCGGGATGCGCTTCCCGTCCACCCTGATCACCTGGCGCTCGGGGTCGACCCGGGCGCCGAACCTGCGGACCGTCTGCCCGTCGACCTCGACCCGGCCGGCGCCGATGAGTTCCTCGCAGTACCTGCGGCTGCCGATCCCCGCCTCGGCCAGGACCTTCTGCAGCCTGACCCCGCCGGGAACGTCGGTCAGAGTGTCCCTGTCGTCCCCGCCGTCATAGTCCTGGTCGACGTCACGATCGGGCGTTCTCATCCTCGATATCCTCAATGTCCTCCGGCAGGAACGGGGCAAGGGCCGGGAGATCCTCCAGGCTGGCCAGGCCCAGGCGCTCGAGGAAGTACCCGGTGGTCCGGTACAAGATGGCACCGGTTTCAGGATCCGTTCCTGCCTCCTCGACCAGACCGCGCAGCACCAGCGTGCGCATCACGCTGTCGCAGTTGACCCCGCGCACGGCCGAGACGCGTGCCCGGCTGACCGGCTGGCGGTAGGCGACGACGGCCAGGGTCTCCAGCGCCGCCTGGGTCAGGCGGACCTCCTGCGCGTCGCTGACGAAACGCTCTACCAGAGGGGCACAGTCCTCGCGGGTGTAGAACCGCCATCCGCCCGCTATCTCGCGCAGGTCGAAACCGCGAGCTTCGGCGGTATAGGACGCGGCGAGGGCGTTCAGCTCGGCCAGCACCTCGTTCCTGGGCCGCTCGAGTACCTGAGCGAGCACCACCACCGGCACCGGCTCGTCGGCGACCAGCAGGATGGCCTCCAGCGACGCGCGCAGCCCCGGACCTTCGAGAAGTGCTGCGTCTTCGGGTTCCTGGAGATCTCCGGGGTCCTGCGGGTTGGGTTCGCTACTCATCTGTCAGCCGTCGCTTTCCGTCAGCTCATTGACGCTATCAGCGTCCCAGTGGCCGGTCCACGTCACGTACAGGTCGCCGAGCGGAGTGACCTGCTCGAAGGTGACGGCATCGTCCCGGTACAAGTCGAGCAGGGCGAGGAAGGAGGCCACGATCTCGTAACTGTCCGCCGCGTTCACGGTCAGCTGGCGGAAGCTGGCCCGCCCGAGTTCGGCCAGCAGGGCCGCGATGACCCGGGCCTGCTCCTTGATGCTGACCACCGGGGCGTGGATATGCTCGGTGGATACCTTTGGCGGCGGCTTGGGCGCGAGCGCGAGCGACGCGAGCCGGGCGAACTCGGCCGGGCCCAGGCCCAGCAGCACCTCGGGAAGCAGCTGAGCGAAGCGCGGCTCCAGCGGGACGCGGCGGGGGAAGCGGCGGGCCGCCGCGGTCATCCGGGCGGCGAAGATGGCCGCGACTTCCTTGTACGCCCGGTACTGCAGCAGCCGGGCGAAGAGCAGGTCCCTGGCTTCGAGCAGGGCCAGGTCTTCCTCGTCTTCTACCTCTCCTGAAGGCAGCAGCCTGGCGGCCTTCAGGTCGAGCAGGGTGGCCGCCACGACCAGGAAGTAACTCACCTGGTCCAGGTCCCAGTCGTCGGAGCGCTCCGAGATGTAGGCGATGAACTCGTCGGTGACCTGGGAGAGCGCGACCTCGGTGATGTCGAGCTTGTGCTTGGAGATCAGCGCGAGCAGCAGGTCGAAAGGGCCCTCGAAGACATCGAGGTGAACCTCGAAGCTGGCTCCGGACCCGCTGGCCCGCGGGGGGCTTTCGGTGCCGCCTCCGGGGTCACCCAGTGCGCCGTCCATGCTCATGCGCACGAAGCGTAGCGGAGTCGCGGCACGCGCCGGGTCACGGCGGAAAAGAGTCGGCTAGCCGGCCGACTCGGCAGTCCCGCCTGGGATGTCCCCGCCCGGGATGCCCGCGCGGTCGGCGCCGACGGCGTCGGCGCTGGCGATACGCCGGGCCAGCAGGCTGTCCTTGCCTCGCGCGTCGAGGTCGGCCAGCAGCACGGCGATCGCCTCGCGGACGATCCGGCCGCGGTCGGCCGCGGCGCCGTAGCGCAGCAGTGCGAGTCGTGCGCGTTCCAGGTCAAGGAGTTCCTCGGCGGACAGGTAGACGGTGATCTTCTGGCTGTGCTTCTCCCGCCCGCTGGCCTGGCGCTGGTCGCCTCCGTCCGGACCAGGAGCAGCAGGGCGCAGAAGTTCTGCGACCCCGGGCAGGCTTACCCGTCGCGACCGACTCCTGCCTGCCGCCACCGCTCGAGTACCTCCTTGCCCAGCTCCCGGTAGGAATTAGCTCCCATCGACCCGGAATCGAAGCTGGTAATAGGTTCTCCCGCCACCGTAGCGTCGGGGAACCTCACCGTGCGGTTGATTACGGTATGAAAAACCTTGTCGCCGAAACCGTTGACGATGCTGGCCAGAACCTCACGGGTATGCAGCGTCCGCGAGTCGTACATGGTGGCGAGCAGGCCGTCGATGGTGAGCTTCGGGTTCAGCCGGCGCGAAACCTTGTCGATGGTCTCCATCAGCAGGGCCACGCCGCGCATCGCGAAGTACTCGCACTCGAGCGGGATAATCACCCCGTTCGCGCAGGCGAGCGCGTTGATGGTGAGCAGGCCGAGGGACGGCTGGCAGTCGATCAGGATCACGTCGTAGTCAGGTACGAGCGGCTCCAATACCCCGCCGAGCACGTATTCCCGGCCCACCTCGTGAACCAGCTGGACCTCGGCGCCGGAAAGGTCGATGTTGCTCGGCAGCAGGTCCATGCCGTTGATGCCGGTCTTGAACAGCACGTCCTGCGGGGTGACATCGCGCTCCATCAGGAGGTTGTAGATGGTGCTGTCGATGTCGTGCGGCTGGATGCCCAGCCCTACCGAGAGCGCTCCCTGCGGATCGAAGTCCACGAGCAGCACCCGGCGTCCCAGTTCAGCCAGGGATGCGCCGAGGTTGATCGTCGTGGTCGTCTTGCCGACGCCGCCCTTCTGGTTGCAGACGGCGACCGTACGCGCGGGGCCGTGCTCCATGAGTGGTTCGGGATTGGGGAAGCCAGGATACGGCCTCCCGGTCGGACCCAGTGCTCCTGCCTGGGGCTCTGTCATACGGGATGCTGCCACAAGCGCTGACCTCCTGGGCTATAGCCGCGACGTTGCCCACGGAACCTGGCTTGGACTTTAGAACCTGGGCCTAACGCCGGCAAGCAGGCTCGCCGTTTACGCCCGATTTCGGGCTTTTGATCTGCGTTACCCCGCCTGGGGTACGTCCCGATTAGGGGCGGTTTATGCATTTTCGCGCGATCGTCCCGGCGGCTATTCGCTAGTAAGTACGAAATGATCAGGATTTTGGCCGGGGATTCGGCTTTAGCGGAGAATTTGGACGTCTACAGTTTCCAAAAGTCTCCGCGAAGGCAAAATCATCCGCGATATTTAGCGAGCTCGGCGCACCACGGACCGCTCAGGCATCACAGCGCACATAGGCCTCAGCACGCGTGACGAGCGGACCCTCAGCGATCGAGGGTCTTCAGCTCCCTGCGCATCACTTTGCCGGTGGACGTCTTGGGCAGGTCGGGTACGAACCGCACTGAGCGTGGCATCTTGTACGCGGCCAGGTGCGCGCGGCAGTGCTCGATGATCTGGGTCTCCGTCGCGGTGGCGCCGGGGCGGAGCACGACGTAGGCGCGGGCCAGTTCGCCGAGCGTGTCATCCGGCACCGAGCCGACGGCGACCATGGCGACCGCGGGGTGAGACGCGACGACGCGCTCGATCTCAGCCGGGTAGACGTTGAACCCACCCGTGATGATCAGGTCCTTCTTGCGGTCCACGATGAAGTAGTGACCCTCGTCGTCACGGCTGGCAATGTCGCCGGTGTGCATCCAGCCGTCGGGCTCGATCGCGGCCTTGGTGGCCGGCTCGTTGCCGTAGTAGCCGAGCATGACGAGCGGCCCGCGTATCATCAGCTCGCCCGGTTCGCCGTCGGCCACCGTGACGCTCGCATCGTCCAGCCCGGCTATCCGGGCCTCCGCTCCGGGAAGCACCAAACCGATCGAGCCGTGCACGTTGGGCATGTAGCTGCAGTTAGCGGTGCCCGCGCCGCCTAGTTCGGTCATCCCCCAGAGCTCCAGCAGGGGGGCGCGGGACCGGCGCTCCCATTCCTCCATCTTGGACACCGGCATCGTCTGCCCGCCGACCGCGCACATCCGCAGCGAGGACAGATCGGTGCTGGGCATGGACGGGTCGGCGAGCATCATCGCGTACATCGTTGGCACGCCGTCGAACACCGTGGCGCGGTGGTGCTGGATCTCGCCCAGCGCCCGAGCGGGGTCGAAGCGCTCCATCACCACCAGCGTGGCGCCGACCATGAAGGTGCCGTTCATCACGATGTTGCCGTAGACGTGCGGCAGCGGCAAGGCATTGAGCATCACGTCGCGTTCGGTCCGCGTCTGCACCGCGAACAAGGCCGCGGTATTGAGGAATACCGCGCGATGGGACTGCATCGCCCCCTTGGGATGACCGGTGGTGCCGGATGTGTAGCCAATCGTCGACAAGTCGGCCGGCGCGGGCCTGGGTACCTGCCGCGGCGCCTGCGGGCTGCTGAGCAAATCCTCGAACAGGGTCACGTCACCGCCGGCCTCCTCGAAGCTGATGACTCGGCGCAAGCTGGGCACGGTTCGGGCCAGGCGCGCGATCACCTCGGCCTTCTCGCCTGCGGTGAAGATCGCTGCCGCGCCGCAGTCGTTGAGGACGAAGGCCACTTCTTCCGGCGTGAGCATCACGTTGATCGGGTTGACCACGGCTCCCGCGCGCAGCGCCGCGTGATAGGCGACGACCCATTCCCACCGGTTTGGCGAGTACAGCGAGACGCGGTCGCCGGGCCGTACGCCCAGTTCCTGCAGGCCGCTGGCCACCCGGTCACACAGGTCGTGCAACGCCTGGTACGTCAGGGTCCGCCCGCCGGCGACCAGCGCCGGCTTGGACCCGAACCGCCGGGCCGACCGGGCCACGATGGTACCCAGGTCCGCCTGGATAGCGCCGGTCTCCGCCAGCGTCGCTTCGGCCATGACCCCCCTTACGGCAGCCGCCGCGGCGCGTGGCGACCGCGGCTGTTCCTGAATCGTTTTATGGCCATGTACCCGCCCGGCCGTTGGCTTGTCAATAGCTGCCGGACCCTGGTGAGGCCCGGCCCGGGCTCACTCCGGCGACGCGCTCAGGAAACGCTTGCGGTTCCAGCCTGATATGAGTGCGGTTTGTGCTGCTCCGGCGGCACGGATCGCACTCATATCCCGCCCTCCCGGACGGAGTGAGCGGCGGCTATACGGAGGGCGGCCTCCGGAAGTTCTGGCGTTCTCGATACGATCACAACTGGCGGCACGTTGGGTGCCGCGCCGAGACCGTGGGGGGTAAGGAGAAGGTTCTCTATGGGCAACTGGCAACTCGACCCGTACCACACGCAAGTCGAGTTCTCCGCCAAGCACCTTGGGATGATGACGGTGCGGGGTTACTTCGACGAGGTCAGCGCCGTCGCCGACATCGACCCTGACCACCCGGAGACGTCGTCGGTCGAGGTGACCATCTCGACCGCCAGCATCCGCACCAACAACGCGGTCAGGGACAACGACATCAAGTCGTCGAACTTCCTCGAGGTGGAAAAGTACCCGTTCATCAGGTTCAAGAGCACGAGCGTCGAGCCGTCCGGGCCGGACCACTACAAGCTGACCGGCGACCTGACGATCAAGGACACCACCCGCTCCGTCGTCCTCGACCTGGTGAATTACGGGGAGTTCAACGATCCGGGAATGATGGGACACCGGATCTCCTACGGCGCCACCACCAAGATCAACAGGAAGGACTTCGGGCTCAGCTTCAACGCCATCCTGGACGGCCGGATGGTCGTCAGCGAAGAGATCCAGATCACGATCGAGGGCGAACTCGTCGAGCAGCGGCAGGCGGCCGAGGCCGCCAGCAGCTGACCCCGCCGGGACCCGGCGAAGTCGTCACTCGATAGCCGGACACCGCCGCTTATGCGGATCCCGAGTCGGAGTCTGCATAAGCGGTGTGCCGCGAGGGGTAAGCGGTGTGCCGCGAGGGTGAAGCGGCGTTCGGGCGAGGCTCCGCCGTCGGCCAGGCCGGCCGCGAACTCGCCGGTGAGCGGCGCGAACTTGGCGCCGTGACCGGAGCAGGCCGAACAGATCACGAACGGTCCCCGCCGGTCCAGGATGAAGTCCTCGCTGGTCGTCGAGGTATACAGGCAGGTCACCTCGCCGACCGGCTCCGGGTCCAGGCCGTCGAGCCGGCTCCGCACGAACGCGCGGGCCCGATTCCTGGCGGCCGGGTCGACGATCCCGTCGCGCTCGTCTCCCGTGGTGACCGCGCCGTGACCGTGCTCGCCGATCTTGATCGCGCCAGGCACCTCGCCGTCGCGTCCGGCCAGCAGCCCGTACATCGAGACCTCGTCGTGGCGGATGAAGACCGGCCACGGCGCGGCCCCGTCCGCTGGCCGCGCGGTCGGCGCGAAGTGGAAGGCCTGCTGCTGCTCGACCACCAGCGACGGCAGCGGCACATGCCCGCCGAGCAGCGGTTCCAGCCACGCCCCGGCCGCCACGACCACCGCCGGCGCGCGCCACGACCGGTCAGCGGTATGGACCACCGCGCCGGCCCCGGCGGTCTCGATCCTCAGGACCGGGGAGTCGAAGCAGACCTCCGCTCCGCGCGCGACGGCGAGCCTGCGCATCGCCGCCATGGCACGTTCCGCGTCGATTACCCCGCCGTCTGGGTGGAACATGACCGGGTCGGTGCCGAACACCATCTGCGGCCAGCGCTCGGCGGCCGCCGCCGCCGAGATCAGCTCCGCGGGCACCCCGAACCCGCTCAGCAGGTCGTACATCTTCGTCGGCTCGCGCGCCGGGCCGTAGTCGACCCCGCCCGTGGTCAGCACCAGTTCCTCGCCCGCCTCGTCCGCGAGCTGCCGCCACAGCCGTTGGGCCTGGCCGGTCAGCCGGACGTAGAGCGGGTCGGGATAGGCTCGCCGGAAGATCCTCGCGGTGCCGTGCGAACTGCCGCGCCTGTGCCCGGCCTGGAACGCCTCCAGGACCACCACCGAACGTCCGCGGCGGGATGTCGCCCACGCGGCCGCCGACCCGGCCAGCCCGGCTCCGATGACGATCACGTCGGATTGTTCTGCGCGCATGGCTAAACGCTAGCTTCGGCCAGCCTTCG
Source organism: Streptosporangiaceae bacterium (assembly GCA_030044595.1). Classification (GTDB taxonomy): domain Bacteria; phylum Actinomycetota; class Actinomycetes; order Streptosporangiales; family Streptosporangiaceae; genus Palsa-504. The sequence continues at coordinate 2,220 of JASHVM010000330.1, read as the reverse complement.
TGCCGAGCGGCGCCGGCCCACCGCGAGGTGTTCCTGCGGTCGCTGAAGGCCCTGTACGAGCCCTACGGAACGTCATGAGAGGCTAAGCACGGCCGGACCAGGCTCGCCGCGGAGGTAGCACAGTGCGCATTGGCCTACAGATCCCCGACTTCACCACGCCCGACGGCCCGAGCCGGCTCGGCGCGGACCTGGCCAGCGTGGCCCGTACCGCGGACGAGGGGGGCTTCGACTTCATCGCGGTGATGGACCACTTCTTCCAGATCCGCGCGATCGGCGCGGCCGAACGCGAAATGCTCGAGGCCTACACGACGCTCGGCTACCTGGCGGCGTGCACACGGCGGGCCGAGCTCCTGACGCTGGTCACGGGCACCGTGTACCGGTACCCCGGCATACTGGCCAAGATCGTCACCACGCTGGACGTGCTGTCGGGCGGGCGCGCCTGGCTCGGCATCGGGGCCGCCTGGAACGAGCAGGAGTCGCGCGGCCTCGGCATCTCGTTCCCGCCGGTCGCCGAGCGGTTCGAGCGCCTGGAGGAGACCCTGCAGATCTGCCTGCAGATGTGGCGCGGCGACGAGAGCCCGTACCACGGCGCCCACTACCAGCTGGAACGCCCGCTGAACTCCCCGCAGGCGTTGACCCGCCCGCATCCTCCGATCATGATCGGCGGCGGCGGGGAGAAGAAGACCCTCCGCCTGGTCGCGAAGTACGCCGACGCGTGCAACCTGTTCCCCGGTCCCGAGCTCGCCCGCAAGCTCGACGTGCTGCGCGCGCACTGCGACGCCGAGGGCCGCGACTACGACCAGATCACCAAGACCTGCTACTTCATCTTCGACGTGGGCGAGAAGGGCGAGAAGGCCGCCCAGGTGGTCGACCAGCTCGGCCGGCTGGCCGACCTCGGCTTCCAGGTCGCGATAGGCGCGGTAGCCAACGTGTGGCAGGTAACCCCGCTCGAGGTGATCGCCGCCGAGGTCATCCCCGCCGTATCTGGCTTTTGAATTTCTCCCGAACGGACCGTGGTGGTTGCGTCCCGAACGTGCTGGCTAACGCCCTGAGACCGTTCCGTTGACCCGCTCGGCGTTGGCCCGCTCCACGTCCGCGGCGTTGCGGTCGGCGCCGCGCGCGGCCAGGCCGGCCACGATGCCCGCGACGTCGCCCACCGGGCGGTTCTGGCTCAGCTTGGCCTTGGCCTCGATCCGGGTGATCTGCAGCTCGAGGCCGACGATGGCGCGCAGCTGGCCCTCGATGAACGCGCGCGGCGCGTCGTCCACCGACCACGGCATCTGCTGGCCGGGCGAGGCCAGCCTGGCCGCCTCGTGCTTGGCCGTCAGCCGCCGGACCACGCCCTCGACCCAGGCCGGGTCGTCGTGCACGACCAGCCGGCCGTACACGTGCGCGGTGACGTAGTTCCAGGTGGGGACCACCCGGCCGTGCTCGGCCTTGGCCGCGTACCAGGACGGGGACACATAGGCGTCCGGGGCGCGGACGATGACCAGCGACTCGCCGAGCGCCGGCTTCCGCCACTGGTCGTTGTTCCGGGCCACGTGCCCGTACAGCGCGCCGTGCTCGCCCGCATCCGGGTCGTACGCGAACGGCAGCATGGTCGCGATCAGGCCGTCCGCGGTCAGCGTGATCAGGTCGGCGGCGCCGTGCTTGGCCAGCAGCTCGCGCACCGCCTGGTCGTCGACGGCGAAATGGGCGGGAATATACATATGGCCTCCGGCTTCAGGCTAACTCCCGAAACGACCTGGTCAGGCCGGCCCATACGGCGTCGTAGTCGAGCTGGCGGTGTGCCGCCTCCAGCGCCTGCCGGGTGGGGATGATCATCCAGCGGCTCTCGAACATGAACGCCAGCGTGTCGTCGATCTTCTGCGGTCGCAGCTCGACCGAGCTCGCCCGGGCGAACGTCTCGGCGTCCGGGCCGTGCGAGGCGAAGGTGTTGTGCAGGCTGGCCCCGCCGGGCACGAACCCCTCGGCCTTCGCGTCGTAGACGCCGCGCACCAGACCCATGAACTCGGACATGATGTTGCGGTGGTACCACGGCGGGCGGAAGGTGTCCTCGCCGACCAGCCAGCGCGGCGGGAAGATCACGAAGTCGACGTTGGCCAGGCCGGGCAGCTCACTCGGCGAGGTGAGCACGGTGAAGATGGACGGGTCGGGGTGATCGAAGCTGATCGTGCCGATCACCATGAAGTTCGCGGTGTCGTACTTGTACGGCACGTA
>JASHVM010000329.1:0-2640 GCA_030044595.1 Streptosporangiaceae bacterium | reverse complement strand
AGAGGGTGATCGGCGGGAACCTCGACCACGACAATGCGGATCCCATCGGGATCCTCGATCCACATCTCGATCAAGCCCCAGGGTTCGGTTGCGGGCTCCCGGAGGATGGAGATTCCGGCGGCGGCCAGCCGGGCGTGCTCGGCCTGAATGTCCCGAACCTGGATCCAGATCCTCATCGCCGGGCACCCGGGAGAGCCGGCCGCGTGCCCGGAGACCTCGAGCAGTCCCGGGCCGAGGAAGAACACTACGCCGGGATTGTCCGGGGGGCCGAACTCCCGGTAGATGGCCAAGCCCAGCACGTCGCGGTAGAAGCGTCGGCTGCGGTCCAGGTCGCTGGGGCGCAGGAGGATCCGGCTGCTCAGAACGTCCACGCAACTATTCCAGCATCACGTTGAGTGACTCGGCAGGTCATTGAGAACGCGCGCAGTCCCGCCCAACGACGTGTTCTCTTTTGATGTAGATGGAACTCGTGATCTGCGTGCCTGGCTCAGGCAGCGGTGGCGATCGGTCGCCGACGGGCGGCCCGGGCCCGGTCCGCTAGCACCGCTACCGTGGCGGCCAGCAGCGCCGCGCCGATCGCGATCAGGGCGATCTGCCAGCCGGCCATGCCGCCAGCGGTGATCACCCGGGTGGTGGTCACGGGGACCGGCGCGGCCGGGGCGGGCCGGTACTGCCCGCCGGGGTCCGGGACTATCATCGCGAAGGCGGCCGGGATGGTGGCGGCCGAGGCCAGCAGGGCGCAGGCGGTCGCGGCCAGGACCGCGGCTAGTCGGCGCAAAGGCGTGCGGACCCGGCGCGGCGCGGTGTGCGGGTGTAGTCCGCGGCGGGGGAAGGGTGTGAACATGGTGCAGCTCCTTGATTGTGTCCCGTGCTCGGCCGCTGCTCGCGGGCCTGGTGACGGGAACCGGCTGTGCTGGTGTTGCTGGCCGTGTGTGGCACTGTCCAGCTACCCTCAGGCTGCCCGGCCCTCGATGCGGCCGTCAGTCACCCGGCCGACAGCGTACCTGTCAGCTAGGTGACGCCTGGGTGCCCGCGTGCCGGGCCCGCGCCGGGGCCGTGTCCGCTGTGCACCCACGCTGCTGGGCACACGAAACTCGGGCTAGGCTTGCGCGGCAGCCGGCCGGCAGCAGGTCGGGTACCGTGGGCGTAGCGCTACTCGCGACTTTCCGCCATGACAGGACCCCCCGACATCGCCGACGGCCGGGCTCGGCACCTGCGCGCTCTCCCCGGGGCTGTGGCCGGCGTGCTCGCGGCAGCCGTCGCCATGGGCGCCGCGCAGTTCGCTTCCGGCCTCGGCGTTACGCAGAGCTCACCGGTGCTCGCGGTCGGCCAGGCCGCCATCGATCTCACGCCGCCGCAAGTCAAGGACTTCGCCATCTCCGAGTTCGGCGCCGATGACAAGACCGTGCTGTTCGGCGGCATCCTGGTGGTCCTCGCCCTGTACGCGGCGGTGGTGGGGATGCTCGCGGTACGACGGCTCGCTTTCGGTATGTGGGGGCTGGCGATTTTCGCCTCCATCGGCCTGGCGGCGGCCCTGACCAGGCCGACCGCCACGGCGGGATACGTGGTTCCCACCCTGGTGGGGGCCGCGGCCGGCGCGGTCACGCTGACCGTGCTGGCCCGCGCGGCCGCCCGGCTCGGCGCTCCTCTGGACGCCCCGTGCTCTTCCGACCTGCACCCCGAGCCGATCGACCCGGCTCAGCCAACCGACCCGGCAGCGCTGGATGTGCCCGCTCCGCCGGCTGAGGTGGCCGGCGTCGCCCGACCGACCGTCCGGGCCGGCCCGGCCTGCACCTTCAGCTACCCGGCCCATCCGGAGGACCAGGCGCCATCCCGCTGGCCTGCGCGAAGGCAGTTCCTGATCACCAGCGGCGCAGCCGCGGCGGCCGCCGCGTTCGGGACGCTAGCCGGAAGAAACCTGACTGATGAGCACAACGTCGCCGCAGCGCAGGCACGCCGGTCTGGAGCAGCCCCCCGGCGGGCGGGTTACCCGGTGACGATCTCCGTCGTACAGACCGCCTCGAATTACGACCCGCCCACCGGCACCTGCTCGTTCGCCAACCCCACGACAGCCGGCAACTGCGTTGTCGTATTCATCTTCACCTACGCCCTGTCCAGTCAGACGATCACCACGACCGGGATCACCCTCGGCGGATCGGCGGGGAATTTCCAGCAGGCTGTCGCGCTGCAGACAACACCCGTCTCCGGGGACACCGAGTACCTGGCCGCCTGGTTCGACCCGGATACCGCCGGGGGGCAGACGGCGGTAATCGCCTCGGTGACCAACGCCACGTGGCAGGGTAAATACGGCGGCACCGGGCTGATCCTGATGGAGCTGTCCGGGGTGGCGTCCAGTTCCGCCCTGGACGTCACGTCCAAGAGCGCTGCGGGGGCGACCGGGACGGCGGCCAACTCGGGGACGACGGCGGGGACGTCAGTGGCGGGGGAGATGGCGCTGGGCGCGGCGGTGCCCGCCGCCACCTTCACCGGATACGACGGTTCCTACACCAACGTGACCATGAGCAATAGCTGTGTTGCCGGGCACATGGCGGTGGCCGACGCTGGCACCGCCGTTTCATACACGGCCACGTGCAACGAAGACAACGTGTACGGGGCCATCGTCTTCACCCTCAAGCCCGC
>JASHVM010000328.1:0-3785 GCA_030044595.1 Streptosporangiaceae bacterium | reverse complement strand
AGCTCGGCGGGCCGGCGGAACGTCCCGTCCCGCCCGGGCAGCCACGCTTCGCGTTCCGCGGCCACGGCAATCGCCGAGCTGGCGTCCTGCAGGCTCGTGTCGCTGAATGATTGGAGCACCGACCTTTCCACCACGCCGGCGACCAGACGGCGGTTCGGGGCGAGCAACACGTTCCAGACGTACTCCGAACGGGCGTGGCTGGGGTGCCGCAGCGCGAAGTCCAGGCCGTCTATCTCGGCGTCGGGGTCGAATCCGTCCAGGCCGCGCTCGTTTCGGCCGAACTCGGCGGTGATCCGCACGTACCCGAGCTGATCGGGGGTCCGCGCGTGCACCTGCACGGATTGCCGCACGCCCATGCCGCGGAGCTGGACGAGCCACGGGCCGTAGGCGTCGTCGGCGAACCAGGCGTCCGGGTTCCCGTCGAAGTAGACCTCCGTATCCCTGGTTCGCTGGTACAGCGCGGGCGGCGGCATCAGGCGCTGCTCGCCCGTTGCGGCGTTTTCTCCGATGAGGAACGCGGTGCGCCGCAGCCGGTCGACAAGCTCCTGCCGCCGCCCGGCCGCCGCCTCATCCAGCGCGCGCATGACGCGATCCAGGTCGGCATCATGCTGAGCCGGGTCCAGCCCGGCGATGTCCAGGCCGTCGTACCGGGGCAGGATGATCTCCAGTACTTCCGCCACCACGTCGGGCTCGGCGAGGTTCAGCGCCGCCAGGAACTGCCGGGCCGCGGGGGAGTCGGCCACGGCCCGCCGGACCGTGGGCAGGCTGGTCGCGGCCGGTCCGGGCAGGTAGACGGCCGGACGGCCGGCGCCGTCGAACGGGGCGACGTGGCTGCCGTCCTCGAGCCTGATGATCGGCTTGGCCCGCGCCGCACCGGGCGGCTCCTCCCGCCACAGCTCGGGATCGGTGAACAGGAAGGCGTACAGCCGCGTGATCCACTCGTCCGGCTGGGCCTGGAGGAAATCGCGGCTGAGCCGCGCGACCACCGCCTCCGGCGTGACCTCCTCGATGCCGATCTCGTCCCGCAGGTATCGCCACAGCACGGGGGTGCGGTGCTCGGTGATGGACTCGTCCGCGAACCGCGCCGTGCTGCCGTAGAGCGCGCCGAGCTGATCCGGGCCGAAAAGCTCGCGCAGCTCCGCGCCGCGGGCCAGCTTCAGGTTCGCGGCCACGCCGTAGCCGCCGCCCGCGACCGGTATGAGCTCGGAGTGGGCCAGGGCTTGGCGTACCACGTCGAACAGCGGCCGGAACATCGAGCCGGGCTGGAATCGCGCGGCGTCCAGCGGCAGTGCCTGCAGCACGTCCACCGTGAGCAGGCCGCCGTCGCGCATCTCTCGCAGCGCATCACCCAGCAGCGCGGCGGTCTGGCGCACCAGAGCCTGGTTCGACGGATCGTGGGCGGGGATGTTGTCGCGGGCCGGCGTCGTCCGGTAGGGACCCTGGACCAGGAAGCCGAGGAAAGTTTCCTTCTCGGTGGGGAAGTACACGGTCAGCGGGGAACTGCCGCACCCGGTGATCCGGCCGGCCTCGGCGCGGAAGGCGATCTCGATCCGCTGTTGCTGGTGGCCCAGGCCCTCGACCTCGCGCGCCCAGACCAGCCACTCTTCCCGCCGGCCGCCGCGGCCGAGCCGCACGCGACGAGCCGAGCCGGCGCGGCCTGCCCCGGAGCGTTCGGCAACCGAGTCGGGCACTCCGACGCCGCTGGCGCCCAGGCGTCCGATGTTCGTCAGGAACAGCAGGATCCGGGGCTGTATCGCGTTCAGGGCCGCCGATATCTCCCGGACGGCGACGGGCGCGGGTACCGCGTCGTTATCGAAGGGGAAGACGAAGAGGGTCCCCCGGACAGCCAGCGGCTCAATCCCGAACGGCCGGGTGTACATCTCGATCCGGAAATGCTCGCCCGCACTGTGAATGCGCGGGGTCCTGGTGTACGCGTACACCGACTTGAAGCCGATGCCGAACTGGCCGATCGCGGTCAGGGACTTGCGGCTCTGGCCGACCCCGCAGACGCCGCGGACGTCGGCTGCGGTGAAGGGCCGGCCATCGTGCCGCACCTCCAGGCGATCATCGAACAGCTCGAACGCGAGCTCGGTCGCGCCGGCGTCCTCGGCGTTCTGGATCAGCTCGAAGATGAAGTGCGTGCGCTCGCTGTAGAGCTGACCGAGCAGATCCAGGACCGCCGTGTCCCATCCGTACCGCGCGATGTTCTCGTCGCGGATTTTCTGGTAATCGGTCGGCACCACCGTCCTCCTCTGCCTCCGTGACCCGGACAATGAGACTGCCATGGAACTGACCATTGTCGCCATCGTCGGCGTCGCCGCCATCGTCGCGGTGGCGGCGGTATCCCGGCGCATCGAGGTAGCTGCCCCGCTCAGCCTGGTCATGGTCGGCATCGTCCTGAGCTTCCTGCCGGGCCTGCCGGAGATCGACGTGGATCCGAAGTGGATCCTCGCCGGCGCGCTGCCGCCGCTGCTGTACGCCGCGGCGGTGCACATACCCGTCCAGAGCTTCCGCCGTGACCTCAAGGCCATCGCCGGGCTAGCCGTACTGCTCGTCGTGCTGACGACGGTCTGCTCGGGGTTGCTGTTCAACACGCTGATACCCGGCCTCGGACTGGCGGCCGCGCTCGCCCTGGGCGCGATCATCAGCCCCACCGATGCGGTCGCCGCGACCTCGGTCGGCAGGCGCCTGGGCTTGCCGTCGCGGCTGCTGACCATCCTGGAAGGCGAAGGCCTGGTCAACGACGCTTCGTCGCTGGTGCTGCTCAGCTCGGCCGTCGCGGCGACCACGGTGACCGTGCACCTGTGGAAGGTCGGCCTGGATTTCGTGTACGAGGTCGCGGTGGCCGTCGCCGTCGGCCTGGTCGTCGGTTACGCCGACGTGCGGATCCGGTCCCTGCTCAAGGACCCGGTGCTGAGCACGGCCATCTCCTTCGTCATCCCCTTCCTGGCCTGGGTCCCGGCCGAGGACCTGGGCGCCTCCGGAGTCCTGGCCGCGGTGGTGGCCGGGCTGGTCACCGGTCACCTGAGCCCGCGGTTCCTGTCCGCCCGGGACCGGCTGGCTGAGCGGGTGAACTGGGAGACGCTGGCGTTCCTGCTGGAAAGCGGCATCTTCCTGCTCATGGGCCTGCAGCTCAAGACGCTGGTCGACGAGGACTCCGCGGCCCACCTGTCCGTCGGGCAGGCGGTCTGGATCGGGCTGGTCGCCTCGGTGCTGGTCGTGGTGCTGCGGATGGTGTTCGTCGCCCCGCTCGTCGCCACCTTGCACTACGACGCGGCCCGGGCGGCCTCCGCCCAGCCGGTTCTGGAGAAGATGCACGCCCGGGCCAGCAACCTGAAGCCCGCCGCCAGGCGGACGGAGCTCATCGTGCAGCGAATCGCCCGCAGGAAAGGCGACGCCGACTTCTTCGTGGCCGAGAACTTCGGCTGGCGCGGCGGGATCGTGCTGGCCTGGTCCGGAATGCGCGGGGTGGTGACGGTGGCGGCCGCCCAGTCCCTGCCCAACAACATCCCGTACCGGCCTCAGGTCGTGCTCATCGCGTTCGTGGTGGCCGCGACCACGCTGCTGACTCAGGGCCTGACCCTCCCGCGGGTCATCTTGGCCCTCAAGGTCCCCGGTGACGACGCCGCAGCCGACCGCGCCGAGTACCGCGACCTAACCGCCGAACTGTACGCCAAGGCAACGGCCATCCTGGACAACCCCGCCCTGGCCCGGCCCGACGGGCGGCCTTACGCCCCCGCGGTACTCGACCGGGTCCGCGACGACGCGCTGCTCCAGGTCGCCCT
>JASHVM010000327.1:0-7313 GCA_030044595.1 Streptosporangiaceae bacterium | reverse complement strand
GCCGGTCCGGTGAGGAGGCGCCCGCCAGCCGGGGTGTACACGCCCGTGCGGAGATCACGGACCCACACCGATCCGTTCGTTGCGGTGTACGCCATCACTACGTCAGTGCCCACAAAGGCAACGCCGGGCGACATGCCCGCTCTCGGAGGCGCGGCAGCTGGGGCGGCCGACGCCGACCCGGCCGCGAGAACTGAGGCCATGACCGCAGCCGCCAGCGCGGCCAGGAGGACCCGCGCGCGCAGCGGCCATTTCCGCCGTGCCTTGGCCCGTGGTGTTACCAGATCGGAAAGCTTCATTAATGTCCCCTTCTTGCCGTCTTGAGGTTTGAGATCGCACATAAGCCCACGGTGTACCTCACGGAGCGTGTTAGCAAGACACCCGGCCGTCAAGTGATGGTGACGTCCAAAAATCAACGTGGGACCATACGCTCACAGCGCGGCCCGCGGCGGGCCGGCGTGGCAACGACAAGGCTCGCGATGCCGACTCGCAAGCAGCGGCACATGGTGATGGGCGTGCTCTCGCACGCTCACGCGGATCATATAGGTGGCCTGACCGAGGAGAACGGAACAGCGCGGCGGCTGCTGTTCCCGAACGCGCGGCACGTCATCGCGCGGGCCGAGTTTGGCTACTGGACCTCTAGCCGGGCCTCGGTTGATCACGCCTGGATGGCCGACCTCGCACGCCTCCACCTGCTGCCTGCCGGGCGGGCCGGGATGCTGGACCTGGTGGCGGGCGAGCAGGACATCGCGCCGGGAATCCGGGTCATTCCGGCTCCCGGCCACACGCCGGGCCACATGGCCGTGTCGATCTCCGCGGATACACAGCAGGCGGTATTCGCGGCGGACGCCGCCCCAGCCCGGCCAGTGGTCTCAATTGGAAGCGATTTGGCAAAGAGCCCGCTGATTCACTGCATCCTGCAGGCCCAGGGACTCCCACTGCGGACCGAAGGTGCGCTTGCCCTGCTATCGCTGGGTTATGAGCAGAGTGAAGCAAATCTCGGGTATGTCGGTCGGTCTTTGGCGCGCCGCGTGGCGTGGGCGGTTGACTTGCTCAATTCTCCACCACATGCGTTTCGTCTCGGGCGTTCTACTCGATCCCGCCGCGCCTCGTGCACAAGTCCGTGCACGCGCACGGCATGGCGCTTCCTTGGTGTCAGGCCGCCCGCAGCCGGAGCGATATCCGAACCCGCGACATCAGGGTGAGCGCTGATGCGCCGCGACAACCGCGCTGAGCACGCCGCGCGGCGCGGACCCGGGCGGTCGTCGCTGCCTGTGCGAGCATTGTCTTCCTTTGCTGGGAGACGATGTCGTAGGCGATACCTTGATACAGCATTGTTGCCTCCTCGCGCCTGCGGACACCTCCGCTATCCGTCGTTAGATAAGACTGGCCTGCGTAGCCGAACTCATCGCCGCCCCGTCTTGGGCCAAGTTCGTGCACGCCCGGGGCTGTGCTGGATGCGGCTGAGAACACCTGCGAGGTCGTGGGGCGGGGGGTCGGAGGCGGTGATGGTGCGGGGGCTGGCTGCCAGGAGGCGGACACGATCGTGAGACCGGCTTGGGTGGGGTCGCGTTTGCGGTGGCAGGCAGGCGGGGCGCGCAGGTCGCTTTTGGACGTGCGGGAGGTCAACCGGGCCGGGAAACAGCCCGGAGAATGCGGGTAACGTGGTGCCCTGTGGCGGGCGTAACGGCACGGCATGCCGTACCGGCAGACGTCGGGGAGCTGGCGCGGGTGCTCGGCCGGGCTTTTTCCGACGACCCGCCGTTTATCTGGATGCTGCCGGATGAGCCAAGCCGCCAACGACGTGCCCGGGGCTTGTTCACGACGATCCTGCGGTCCCACGCTCTGAAGTACGGCGGCGTCGAGGTTGCCGTCGACGGCGCCGCTATCGTCGGCGGGGCAGTCTGGCTGCCGCCTGAGCACTGGCTGCCGACCGGCCGCGAGCAGGCACGGGCCCTGCCGGGCTTTACCCGTGCGCTGGGCGCCAGGCTGGGTCCGGCCAGCGACCTGACCGCCCACATGGCCAAGCACCACCCGCGCGAGCGGCATTGGTACCTGTTTGCGATCGGCGTGGATCCCGTGCACCAGGGCAAGGGCGTGGGCAGCGTCTTGCTGCGGTCTGGGCTGGCACGGTCCGACGAGGCCGGCCTGCCCGCCTACCTGGAGTCGTCCAAGCCGGAAACCGTGCCGCTGTATGAGCACTTCGGGTTCGAGGTGACCGAGGTGCTGAACCCGCCTAAGGGCGCGCCCCCGCTGACCGCCATGTGGCGCCCTGCTCGCTGAGCCAGCCGGATGCGCTGGGCGCCGGGCATTTGCATTGGCCCGCATCGGCCGGTTCGCGTACGCGAGCCGCGGCCGAGCGCGCGTCGGCTCCAGCGCTCGCGGGCCTGACTTATCAGCAAGGCTCATTCGCCGTCCTCGCGACGGGCTCGGCACAAGCGTCCTCAGCGCTCGCCGTCCCGCTCGCGGCACCAAAGTCCAGGGTGCCGGACAGGGGTCTTCACCCTCGCGCCGCCAACCGCCGCGTTTGCCGCACAGTCCACCCACGCATGAGATAAAAAGCGGGCATGACGTACGGGCCGCCCACGGCGGGTGATATCGCACCCGGCCGCGTCCTGGTCGCCGGGGACTGGCACGGCAACCGGTACTGGGCGCTGAACGTGATCCACCGCGTGCCGCAGCTGCTGGCCGACGAACAGCGGCGCCTCATCTTGCAGCTGGGCGATTTCGGCATCTGGCCCGATGACGAAGGACGGCGCTACCTCACCGCCGTCAGCACGGCCCTGGGCCAGGTCGGCGCTGAGCTGTGGTTCATCGACGGGAACCACGAGGACTTCACTCAGCTGGCCCAGATGGCCAGCGCCGCCATCCCGGACGGGCGGGTTCCGATCCTGGACCGTATCTACCATCTGCCGCGCGGGCACCGCTGGCACTGGCACGGCCGCGGGTGGCTTGCCTGTGGCGGCGGAGTCAGCCTGGACAAGGCCGTCCGCCGGCTCGGTCATGACTGGTGGCCGCAGGAGGAGATCACCAGCGAGCAGGAGGCGGCGATCATCGGCGATGGCACGGCCGAGGTGATGGTGTGCCACGACTGCCCGTCCGCCGTCCCTCACGCCTTCCCGCCCCCGCCATCGGAATGGAGCCCCTCCGACCTGGCGCGCAACGATGCGAACCGCAGGCGGCTGCAGCGGATCGTGGATGCCGTGCGCCCGGCCCATCTCATGCACGGGCACCTGCACCGCGCCTATAAGCGCACCTGCGACTTCGGCTACGGGCCGGTCCAGGTGACCGGACTGGGCACCGACGGCAGCATGCGCAACTTCGCAGTGCTCGATGTCACCTCAATGGAATGGGCGCTTCGCCGCCCGCGAGTCCTGGCGTTCCTCAGCCGTCTCGTGCGCTGACGCACGTGCCTGCCCGAATTGTGACGTTTCTAGTCTCAGCTCAGTCTCATTTATCTCATGCGGGCGGTCTTCATTTCGCGCATCATCGCACATACAGGCCTGCAGGCCTTGCGACCCGCCTGAGACCTCGCCGCTGCACTGCTCGGCATCCTGCACGGATAGTGCACCAGGCCCGCGCTGCCGCATGACGACAGCCGTGTCCGGGCTCCGTCGATGCCGGGCCGGTCAGGGCGGCCCGAGCTCGGTTAGCGCCGCCCGAGCCTGGTTTGACCGTCCAGCAGTTCCCTGGCGATGTCCAGGTGACCGGCATGTCGCGCGGTCTCCTCGATCATGTGCAGCACGACCCAGCGCACATCCGGTGGTTCGTCCTGCCCGGGAACGCCGTGCTTGCCCCGCGGCTGCGCCGACAGCGGCGTCACCGCCAGCACGGCATCCGATTGGGCGCACTGGTCACGGTAGAAGGCGATGATCTCCGCTGACGGCAGGTCACTGACGAACGCCGCCGTCGGGTCGTAAGGGGGCAGCTCCTCATCTCCGGGCGGCGGCTCGGGTACTGCGCCGGTCACCACCCCCTGGAACCAGTGCCACTCGGCGCCGCCCAGGTGCTCGACCAGCCCGGCCGGCGTCCAGCCCGACGGCACCACAGACCGGTGCCACGCCTGCTCGTCCAGCCCCGCCACGATGGCCAGCACCGCGGCGCGCTGGGCAGCGAGAAAGTCCAGCAGCACCTGGTCCTGCGGGTTCTCGCTCTGAGTGCCGGTCACCTCAAGCCTCCGGGTACGTGTCGTGGTGGAGCGTTTTGACTTCCGGCACGGCCACCCGCTCGGCAGCCGAGACGATTCGCGGACTCATAGGTCTCCTTCGTCCTATGGCGGGCCGGTGCACCACCGTCAAGAGGTTGGACGAACACGGCCCCAGAACTCATCGTCACTCCGGGGCATGTTACGCGGCAGAGGAACCATGCTGCGCGAAGAGCTTCAACGACGTATAGATGCTCAGGTCGGTAGGCAGGCTGCCAGCCTCCAGGGTGCTTAGGGCTGGCAGCTAGGCCACGTCGCTGTCGCCCGGGCGGAACGCATCGGGTGCTTTCGAGTGGCTCGTCCGCAAGGTCAGTCCCTGTCGGCGACCAGTGCGGGCTGAGGGGCCGGGGCGGCGTCCTCAGCGGATTGGGTACGCTGGGCACCCGGCAGCCAGAGGGACAGCAGCACAGCGACGGCGGAGAAGCCGACGGACCACCAGAACGCAATGCGGAACGCGTCGGCCAGCTCTCCGTGATGCGAGACGATGGCGCCCTCGAGGATGACCGCGAGGACGGCGGTGCCGAACGAGCCGCCAATCTGCTGGGTGGTCCGGGTGAGCACGCTGGAGTGGGGGATCTGCTTATTGTCCAGGCCGATGTAGCCAGCGACCATCACTGGCATGGTGACGCAGCCAAGGCCGAACCCGCGGACGACCATCCACAGGGCGAGCAGCAAGTCACTGGTGTGCGGCCCGGCGAAGGCGAACGGCACAGTCGAGGCGGCGACGACGGCGAAGCCCATCAGGGCAATGCGGCGCGACCCGTACCTGTCGATCTTGCTCCCGGCGACGGTGCGGGACATGACGGCGCCGACGCCCTGCGGTACGAGCATTACGCCAGCCGCCAGCGCGGTGGTGCCGCGGACGTCCTGGTAGTACAGGGGCATCAGGAGCATCGCGCCGTAGAGCGAGAATCCTGAGAAGAACAGCACCGCGCTCGACGAGGCGACGGACCGCTTGGCCAGCAGCCGGACATCGACGAGGGGCTGGCTCTTGCGCAAGGCGTAGATGGCGAAGGCGGCCAGCAGCGCGACGCCGACCACGAGCGGGATGATGACGTCAGGGTGGCCGAACCCGGCGGAGGTCCCGGCGTTGGCCAGGCCGAACAGGATGGCCACGGTGCCGGGCGCGAGGAGGAAGAGACCCGGAACGTCGAGCCTTGGCCGCCGGGTTAGGTCGGACCGGGCAGGCGCGTCACCGGCTATGTGGCGCCAGGCGAGCAGCAGTCCCACGGTGCAGAACGGCACGTTCACCCAGAACATGAAGCGCCAGCTGAGGTGGGTCAGGATGGCGCCGCCGATTAGCGGACCGAGGATCGGCCCGAGCAGCGCTGGCAGTGCAACGTAGGTGACGAGCTTGCCGAGCGACTTGCCGCCCGCCGCCTGGAAAATGAGCGTCGTCATCAGCGGGAGCATGAGGCCGCCACCGATGCCCTGGACCACCCGCCAGCCAATGAGCGAGCCGACGTTCCATGCCAGGCTAGAGCCGATCGAGCCGATCAAGAACACGGACAGGGAGAACATCCACAGCCGCTTGCCGCCGTAGCGCTGCAGGCCCCAGGTGCTGAGCGGCACCGCGATGCCGAGTGCCAGCAGGTAGCCGGTGGTCACCCACTGAATTGTCGTCACCGAGGTGTGCATCCTCAGCGCGAGCGTGTGCAGGGCAACGCTGACGATCGTGGTGTCGAAGATAACGGCCATCAAGCCGACGATGAGGATCAGGGCGGTCTTGACCACTTTCGGGTCGAGCTTGCCGGCTGCCGGCGCTGGTGTCGTTGCCATGACACCCTCTCCGTAAGAGATTAATCATTCTCTTATGGAGAATAAGACGTACCGTTAAAGAATGCAAACCTCTCTTATCGACTGCCTGGACGTATCCTGTTGGCATGACGGAGCAGATGCAGCAGGAGCGGCCCCGCCAGCGGCGGCGCGGGGAGAAGCTTGAAGCCGCGCTGCTCGAGGCCGCGTGGGAGGAACTGGTGTCGGTCGGCTTCGCCAGGCTGACGATGGAGTCCGTGGCGGCCCGGGCCAGGACGGGAGTCGCCGTCCTGTACCGGCGATGGCCTCGCAAGGACGACCTCGTGCTCGACGCCATCCATCACTACGGCGCGACGCATCCTGTGGAAATCCCCGACACCGGGAGCCTGCGCGGCGACATGATCAGCATGCTGAGCGGCTTCGCCAGCGGGCGGGTCGCCTTCGTCACGGTTGTCAGCGCCGCCTTTTCCGGCCTGCTTGCCAGCACCGGCCTCACCCCGGCTCAGGTCCGCGAGAAGCTCATCAGCGACCGCCCGCTCTGGTCCTCGGAGGTCCTCCGCCGGGCGCACGAGCGCGGCGAAATTGACCTCGACAAGACCCCTCGCGCCATCTTGACCATGCCGTTCGACCTGATGCGCCACGACCTGCTCATGACGCTCAAGCCCTTGCCGGAAGAACGGGTTCTGGAGATAGTGGACGAACTCTTCATGCCCCTCGTCGAAGCCGCCAAGCGCTCAGCATGACCGGTTCCCCCGGGCGGGGATGTCGAGGGGTAGCCGGAGGACGCCGGCTAGGCGAGGACTGCATGATCCACCCGGACACTGAGCGCCGCATGCCCGGACACATGAACCCCACGCTAAAGACGCGCCGATCCGCCGCGTTACGAAGACCAGAAGGCGTCGCTCTCGGCTGGCAATGCCTCGACCATCCACCACTCTGCGACTAGGCCATCGCGGATGAACAGGCAGTGGGCCGCGTGATTGTGAAGCGTCCTGCCGCCTCGGCTCGCGTTGACCTCGACCATGGCGATGGCCATCTCCGGCCTCGGCGCGACCACCTGGGTGATCGCGAGCTTCAATTGCGTGCCCGGAAGGTCCATTGCCGTCACGCGTCGCAGGTACTCCTCCGCTCCGACCTCGTCGACTCCGCCGTCGCGGTTGGTGATGTACGCGCGCAGGTCATCTGCCAGGAGCGAGCGCATTCGTTGCGTGTCGGCTGCGCAGAACGCCTCGATCAGCTCGCGCGCAATACTTTCGGCGTCTTTTGACCCAGCCATAGGTTCAGCGTAGTGACGCTACCGGGCGTGCTGGCCTGGTCCCGCGTGCCGGAGGCGAGCTGATGGCGGACGTCACGGGTT